>JAHFSN010000222.1 GCA_023265735.1 Spirochaetaceae bacterium
CTCTCGTCTGCAGGGTTTGGAGGAGGGAGTCCGTTCCGGCGGAGGTGGAAAGATCAGCCAAGAGCGTCTCGACCATCGCGGACCCCAGGGACCGGGCCTCGATGGCAACCGCTTCCAGCCGTTCGCGGTCGCGCCCGCACAGGACAAGCCGGCACCCTCTCCTGGCCAGTTCCAGGGCCAGGCACCTCCCCAGGCCGGAACTGGCCCCGGTGACCAGAATGGTTCCCCAGGGTCCAAGGATCTGCGGATTCACTTCCGCTTCTCCAGGGTGGCCACGTAGAGGGTGTTGGCATCGAACAGGGGGAGTCCCAGAAGCTCCTCAAAGAGCACCTCGGCACCGCTTTCCGCACAGAAGACCTGGACGATTTCCTCGTTCTCGGAGGGAATCCAGGAACAGGTGATGTAGGACAGGCTTCCCCCGGGCTTGAGAGCGTCCCAACCCAGACGCAGAAGCCTGGCTTGGTGGCGGTGGAGTTCTCGAAGCCCCATCGGAGAAAGGCGGAACCGCCCCTCGGGGTCCCGGCGCCAGGTCCCCGAGGCGGAACAGGGAGCGTCGACGATGACCCGGTCGAATCCTCCCCGGTTTCTCATCTCCGGGCCAAAGTCCGGTAATTCGTTGCCGTCCCATTCGAGCAGCCGGATATTCTGCCATCCCGAGCGGCGGACGCGGTCTTTCAGCGCCTTCCGTTTGGCCGCAGAGACCTCGCTGGCCACAAGGGTCCCCTTCCCGCGCAGCTCCTGGGCCGCGAGCAGGGTCTTGCCTCCTTGCCCCGCGCAGACATCCCAGACCCTCTGCCCCGGGCGCAGACCCAGACGGACCAGGCTGAGCTGGCTGGAGGCATCCTGAATTTCCACGAGGCCCTGGGACCATTCGGAACCGCCCTCCAGTCCCCGGTCTCCGGAAAGCTGAAAGAGGCCCTGGACGTCCGACTCCTCGACCTGCTTGGCAGCTCGGAACCGCAAGGCGCATACTCCGTCGATACCGTCACGAAACCGTACATGCACGGGCGCCGGCGTTTCCTGGCTTTCGAGGAACACCCCGACCTCCGCGGCCCCCCAGTTTGAGCGGACGATGCGGTCTTCCAGGGCGGGTCTGAGCCAGCCCGGAATCCCCGCCATCAAGGGATCAGAAATCTCGTGGCCCGGGTGATCCGCCCGAATTGCCCATTCGCCGGCCCGGCCCCTCAGGGCGATTCGGAAACCGCCCCATCCGCAGACCTCGGCCGTGGAACCATCGGAGAGCAGACTGTATCCCCGGGCCAGGGCCCGGCGCAGGGCGTCCCAATAGTGCTTCTGCCGGGCTGCGGGCCACCCGAGGGCCTTGGCTCGGTGGCTGAACCAGCGGTCAACAGCGGGCAGCTGTTCCTCGGCCAGAAGGTCGGAGAGAAGGTCGGTCAGCAGGGGGTCCGAGAGGGATCGGGAGTTCATCCTCTCAGGATGTCCAGGTCGTAGGACTTTGACCAGACCCCTTGTGCAAGATCCAGGTGGTCCGTTATAGTACTGAGGCGCCGGACACAAAGTCCGGCAAACGGACGAGTAGCTCAGTTGGATAGAGCGCCAGCCTCCGGAGCTGGAGGTCGTGGGTTCGAGCCCCGCCTCGTTCAAATGTCCCCCTCGGCCGGGGATGTGCTTTTGCCCTTCATCCCGACAGTTTCTTCACGACCTCAAGAAGCTTGTCAGCCACGAAGGGTTTCACGATCCACCCTGTGGCCCCGGCAGCCTTTCCCGCCTGCATCATGTCCAGCTGAGATTCGGTGGTCAGGATCAGAATGGGAGTGAATTTGTGGCGGGGCGACTGGCGGATGTGTCGGGTCAAGCCAATCCCGTCCATCTGGGGCATGTTGAGGTCGCTGATCACCAGGTCCCAGTCCGCCATTTCCAGCAACTTTGTGGCCTCGAGCCCGTCGGAGGCCAAGACGACCTCGTACCCAACCTGTTTCAAGACAAATCCCAGGCTCTGACGGATGGCTTGAGAATCATCGACGACGAGAATGTTCTTCACCATAGTGTCCTCCCTGGGCATCTCTAGAAAAGCGTGACTTCTCCGGCTTCGGTGGCGGAGCCGATTTCAAGGTCGGCCCATCGGGCAGCAAAGGCTTTGTGACGGAAGATGGTAAAGCGGCCAACCAGTGTTTGGAGACGGCCCTCGGGAAGCTTCCAGTCCGAAAGCCCCGCGGCGGCCAGCAGGTCTTGCTTTATCCGTGAGACCTGGGCTTTGAGGTCTTCGAGCCGCTTCTTCTTCTTGTCCATTTCATCCAGCAGTTGATCCAAAATCTCCAGGTCGGCGTCGGTCAGAGAAAACTGGTCCAGAAACGCGGCGCTGAAGACCTCGCTGTCATCGAGAGACTCGTCGAGGGCACCCTTGGCCTCCCGGAGCCGGGACAAGGCCTCCGAGAGTCCCTGGCGGAAGGCCTGGTCCTGGTCCGCTTGAACGGCAGACTCGTCCTGGAAGCTCCGGAAGACGCCCTCTGCGGCCCCGAAAAATGAAGCTATCACGCCGATGCACCGGGTCATATGGGACTCCATGCGCTGGGTGAGGCTTGTCATTTCCGTGGCGTTACCCTGCATCGACGAGAGACTGGCATGCCTGCCAATCTGGATCCGTGCCGCGAGTCCCACGCTGCGAAACCGCGCCAAAATCGTGTCGAAGGACTGCAGCGATTCGACGAGGCTTCGGGCGGTTCGGCGGAGGACAGAGGTCGTGCGGAGGGCGAGGTCTTGCCGCCGACCCAGGGCCTGGGTGTGCTCATCGAAGGCCGAGAATTGCTGTTCCCCCAGGGCCAGCCAGTGATCGAGGCCGAGGGCCGCCCCCGGCTCCTGGGACCGAACCAGCGAGGCCCGTTGGGCCTGCAGGTTCTGGACGACTCCTCGGGCCGTTTGGAGGGAGCAGGTGAAGACTTCTCTGTTGTGGCGAATTTGGTCCTGCACCTCTTCGAGGACGAGGCGGCAGAGTTCCGGGAGGACCTCCAGGTAGCTCAGGTTGCTGAGCTGAACCTCGAGGGCACCACCGCCCTCGTCCCAAACCAGCTCCTCGATGGTCGAAATGACATGGTCGAGGCCCTGCCGGATTCGGTCTTGGTTCTGGATCTCCACCATGATCGAGACCAAAGGTCCCTTCACTTCCGCAGTTTGGGCCCGGAGGGAATCGAGCTGGACTACCAGGTCCTCGCTCCCTTGGTTGAGTCCTGCAAAAATCTCTTTCACCCTGGACATAAAGTCCGAAATCCCCGTGGTGGACTCCTCGTTCAAGTCGACGAGACTCGCCGTGAACTCCTCGAAACTTCGGACCAAGGCCTTCTGGCCCTGGTCCACGCGATTCGTCAGCTCCAGGGTCTGATGAGAAGTCCTTTGGAGCTCGTCGGAGATGCACGAGAAGGCCCGGCCCGGATTGCCTGCTTTGGCGGCAATGACCATGGCATTGAGGCTCAGCAGCTTCATGAGGGACGAATCGTCCCGAATCAAGGCGACTCCCGATTCCAGGGTCTCCAGCTGCCCGATCTGCCGGTCCAGTTCGGCAAGCCTGGACCGGGTCCCCTGGAGATTGGCCGAAATCGCGGAATCTCTGTCCTCGATCAAACGCAAGGCCTGGGAGGTGGCACGGACCAGGCTTTCCTGGGCCGCGCCGACACCCTCGGACATCTTCAGTCCCGTGTCCAGTTCGGCCACCAGGGCCGGATAGACGTCTCCCATCCTCAGGTAGACTTCCTCTGTGGACCGCGAGATCCCTTTCAGCGAGGAGACGAGGGCCCCCCGAAGCTGCTCAAGTGTCTGGGAATCCATGGGTGGCCGCCCCCTCCCTTCCTAAGCTCTGAATCCGGCCGAAGACAGTTCACGTCGCGGAGCCATCAGGTGGCCTCCGCCCGTTCCAAGATTTCGGCAAGTTCGTCTTCGGCGAACACTTTGTCGACATTGAGGATGACGATGAAGTCGCCGTCTTTTTTGGCAATCGACTGGATGAGGCTCGATTTCAGCCGCATCCCGAACCGGGGCGGCGGCTCGATCTCCCTCTCGTCGAAGCTGGCGACCCCCTTAACCGCGTCGACGATGGTCCCAATGACCACGGTTTCGTGGTCGTTTTGAATCTCCACGATGATGATGGAGGTGTCGACGGTGTCGGAGGTCGGGGGCAGCCCGAATTTCTTCCTGAGGTCGACCACGGGGATAATGCTGCCGCGGAGGTTCACCACGCCCGAAAGGTAGCTTAGGGCGTTGGGCAGGGGCGTCACCTTGACAACGGCGAGAACTTCCCGAGTTCGAAGAACATCAAAGGCGTAGTGCTCCCCCGCCAACTCGAACCTGAGGATCTGGGCCAGAACCTTCTGCTGATTTTGTTCCATGGGGGACTCCTTCAGAACCGCTCGTACTCGTCGTCTTCCGCATCGGCCCGCTCCAAAAGAATCTTGGCGCCCTTGGCCGGTCCCTGGGGCAGCGACCGGTGGACCAAGGACCGATCGGGAGTGAGGTGAAGGGCCTTGGGCCCCTTCTGGGCGGACGAGGCCGGCTCGGCGAGGATCTGGCGCTTGCCTGTCTTCAACTGAACCACAGCGGACTGCATGACCACGGCCTGCGACGAAAGTTCTTCGGCGGTGGACGCCATTTCCTCGGAGTTCGAGGCGTTCGCCTGGACCACCGTATTGAGCTGCTGGATGGCCGAGTTGATCTGCTGGACCCCGCTGGACTGCTCGGTGCTGGCCGCGTGGATCTCGGTCACTAGGTCCTGG
>JAHFSN010000223.1:0-2103 GCA_023265735.1 Spirochaetaceae bacterium
CCGGTCGGCCAACTCATTTTCCAGGTACGGCAACAGGCCCAGGGAACCCTTCTTGTGGCAGACCCCCTGGGGAGCCCCCGCGGCCCGGAACGAAGCACAGACCAAAATGTGATGTTGAGGTACTTGCATAGAATCTCTCCTTCTTTGAAAAGCGATATCGCAAAACTCGGTCGGTAGTAGAGCCGCCTTCAACCGCAGCCGGTGCTGCCGCCTCGGCAACCATCCGAACAGGCGTTGACCTCGCGGCGTAGGTAGCCCGCCATGGTGTCGCCCCGGCCCCAGGCGCCCAAGAGGTCGTCGATAAGACCCTCGACGGTGAAGAGCTCGAGGCCCGCGGCCCCCAGAAGCTGCGACGGACGTTGGCCGGCACCGCTGACGAATACTGCGGAGCAGTCCGACAGTTGGTCGGCCAGGGCCAGCCACCGGTCGTCGCCGCCCCCGGTGGGAGGCGCGGACCGGGTCTCCACCAGGTTCCAGATCCCCGCTCCCTCCTCGTAGACCGCAAAGGCGTGGGCCTGGCCGAGGTGGAGATTCACCAGCACACCTTCGAGGGTCGCCACGGCCGCCCGGCGACCCGCCGGGACCGTAGGTGCCACCGCGGAGGACGGTTTTCGGGACGAACAGGTGGCGGCCACCGAGCAGCCCGAGGCGCATTTTTCCGGGGGGCAGCTGGGTTCAGCGGGGGCGGCCCGAGCCTGGTCAATGAGCGAGGCGATGTCGGGCGAATCCTCTCCTAGGAGGCCCGCCGCGTCGGCTCGGCACCTTTGGCAATGGGCCATCTGGGGCAGGTGGAGGGCGCAGTGGGCCCGGGCCTGACGCATGGTCTCGGCGTCGGGCTCCTTGAGGACGCCAAAGGCCGTGCCGGCCACAGGATAGAGCGCGATGAGGTTGTGAAACCGGGCCCCGAACTTCGCCACGGTCTGGGCCACCTGACTGACGTGAAAATCGTTGATCCCGGGGATGAGGAGGGTGTTCACCTTGGGCGTGATGCCCCGGGCGGTCAGACCTTCCAGGGAGAGGCGCTGCTGTTCCCAGAGGTACTCGGCGGCTTCGATGCCCGAATGGGTCCGGCGGCCCCAGCGCATCCAATCGTAGATGGTCCGGCCCACCTCGGGGTCCACGGCATTCACCGTCACCGTCACGTGGCTCACTCCCAGGGCGGCCAGGTCGTCGAGGTAGGGCGGCAGGTTCAGGCCGTTGGTGGCCAGGCAGAGGAGAAGGTCGGGGTACGCCCGTTTCACCAGCTGCAGAGTCTCGAGGGTCTCGTCGGGGTTGGCCAGGGGGTCCCCGGGACCGGCGATGCCGACCACCCGGGTCTGGGGGATCTTCTGGATGACCCGATGGAGGTAGCCCAGGGCTTGCTGGGGGGTGAGGACGCCGCTGGTGACCCCGGGACGGCTCTCGTGGAGGCAGTCGGTCTGCCGGTTGCAGTACCGGCATTGGAGATTGCAGCGGGGGGCCACGGGCAGGTGGACCCGGGCCGAGGTGTGGCGAGCTGCGACATCGAAGCAGGGGTGTCCGCTACGCGTCTCAAGGGTCTTTGTCTCCATGGTCGTCCTCCTAGTAGTACGTGTACCCCACGGGGTTTTCGTTCTGGCGTCGTTCGAGGACCGCGTTGACGATGCGGTCGTAGAGGTCCAGGGCGCCGGTGTAGCCCAGGAGCCGAATTCGAGCCCCGCCGAACCGGTCGTGGACGGGGAATCCCACCCGGACCAAGGGAACTCCCCGGGCCTGGGCGAGCTTGAAGCCCTTGCTGTTCCCCACCAAGAGGTCGACGTCCTGGCTCGCCAGGCCGGTTTCCAGGTCGAAGAAATCGCTGTCTTCGTACACCGCGAGACCTTCTCTCACCTCGGGGTCGAGGGTGGACTGCAGCACGGAGGTCAGGCGCTTGGTCATGCCGCCCGTGGCCACGGCCACCACCCGGGCGCCCATCTCGGTCAGGAAGACCGCCAGCGAAGCCACCAGGTCTTCCTCCCCAAAGACGGCCACCTTCAGGCCCGAGACCACTTTGTGGCCATCGACCAGGGCGTCGAGGAGCCGGGCCCGCTCGGCCCCCAGAGCGGCGGGGAGGGGCAGGCCCGACAAGGCGGCCAGCACGTCGAA
>JAHFSN010000223.1:2113-4705 GCA_023265735.1 Spirochaetaceae bacterium
GTCGGACTCCCGGACCCCCAAGGGCCAGCCCAGACGGTGCCCAGGAACGTCAAACCTCTCTTGGAGCACGGTGCCGGCGGTGGCGGGTGCGCCGGCCAGCACTCGGCCCAGCTCGATCCACGCCGTGGCGCTCCCGGCGTTCTTCAGAGTGGCCAGGGGAGTGCCGCCGGGGGGAAGGGGCTGGTAGTCGGACCAGGGGCCCCCATCGAGGGTGTCGGACCAGTCGGGGACCACGGCACCGGCCAGGCCAAAGGCGGCCAGCCAGCCTTTCAGGGCCCGCAGGTCTTCGGGGGAAACCAGGGGAGCGAAGACCAAGACCCCCGGGGCCGGATCGCCGGTCCCCGCCAGGCGCTCGACGAGGGTCCTCACGGTGTCGTGGAACCCGTCGGCGTGGGTGCCCCGGTAGGCGGCCGTGGAAACGGGGACCACCGGGGGCAAGGCCGGGGCTTCTGGGGACAGAGCTAACTCGTGAAGGTAGAGCGAAAGGTCCTCGCCCATGGTCTCGGCTAGGCAGGTGGTGGCCACCCCAATGAGGGACGGGTGGTACTGCTGGTTGAGGTTGGCCACAGCCCTGAGGAAGTTGTCCCGGCCGCCGAAGACGGCGCTGTGCTCGCTGCAGGTGGTGCTGGCCACGGATGTAGGTGCTGCACCCCTGGCTGCCGTGGAGGAGGCACACAGCGCCCTCGATGCCGTGGAAGGCCAGGGCGGCCCCCAGGGGGGTACACGCCTTGCAGGGGTTGGTGGTGGCGACGTACGCCGGTGCCGGGGATTTCATCGCAGGCTCCAGACAGGCGAGAGGACGGACTCCTCCACTTCCTTGGCGAAGTTGGCCATGCCCACAAACCCGGCCAGGGGAATCTTGCGCTCGTGGTTGTGGTCCACAAAGGCCAGGCCCAGTTTGTAGGCCAGGGGCCGCTCCTTCACTCCCCCGAGGAAGACGTCGGCCCCGGTCTCCCGGCAGAACCGGGCCAGTTCCACGGGGTTGGAGTCGTCGAGGATGACGGTGCCAGGGTCGGCCACCTGCCTGAGGGTCTCGTAGTCCTCGGGGCTGCCGGTCTGACTGCCCACCACCACGGTTTTGATCCCCAGATGCCGGAGGGCCTTGATGAGGCTGATAGCCTTGAACCCGCCGCCCACGTACACCGCGGCCTTCTTTCCTGTCAGCCGGGCCTTGGCCTTGGCCAGCACGGGCAGCAGGTCTGCCAGCTCCTCGCGGACCAGCTGCTGGGCGGCCTTCAGCACCGACGGCTCGTCGGCGAAGAACTCGGCGGCCTGGTAGAGGGCGGCGGCCATGTCCTCGAGCCCAAAGTACGAAACCCGCTTGAAGGGGATGCCGTATTTCTCCTGCATCATCTTGGCCAGGGTGGTCATGCTGCCCGAACACTGCACCAGGTTGAGGCTCGCTCCATGGGCCCGGCGGATCTCGTTGACCCGGCCATCGCCGGTCAGGACGCTGACCACCTGGATGCCCAGGCGACGGTAGTACTCCTTGAGGATCCAGGCCTCGCCGGCCAAGTTGAACTCGCCCAGAATGTTGATCGAAAGCTTGGGGACATCGGAGACATCGGCGGTACCCACCAGTTGCATGAGGGCCCGGCAGGCGGCCGCGTAGCCGTCCTTCTTCGTCCCCTTGAACCCCTCGCTGTGGACGGGAAGGACCGGGATGCCGTGCTTCTCGGACGCCTGGCGGCAGACTCGCTCCACGTCGTCGCCAATGAGGCCCACGATGCAGGTGGAGTACACGAACGCGCCCCGGGGCCGGTGGAGCTCGATGAGCTCGTCGAGGGCCCGGGCCAGCTTGGTCTCGCCGCCGTGGACGACGTCGAGTTCCCGCAGGTCGGTGCTGAACGAGAGCCGGTGGAGCTGGGGACCCGACGAGAGGGCTCCCCGGATGTCCCAGGTATAGGCCGCGCAGCCGATGGGACCATGGACGAGGTGGACGGCGTCGGCCACCGGGTAGAGGACGACCCGGCTTCCACAGAAGACGCAGGCCCGCTGGCTGACGCTGCCCGCCGTGGAGACCTTGCCGCAGGCGATGGGGGCCCCAGCGCCGGCGAGGCCGACTTGGGCTGTTCGATCCTTGAGGATGTCCATGTCCCTGAATCTGCAAGCCCCGTGCCAGCGCTAAAGTGGCCGAATCTCGGGCTTATTCAGAATGGCGCGGGACGAAAAGGGACTTTCTGCCCGGGAAGGTTCCGGAAGGCACTTCGGCAGAACCTCTTTCGGGAGCTGCTACACAAACGGGT
This sequence comes from Spirochaetaceae bacterium, assembly GCA_023265735.1. Classification (GTDB taxonomy): domain Bacteria; phylum Spirochaetota; class Spirochaetia; order JABEVK01; family JABEVK01; genus JAIFLN01. Next base: position 4,360 of record JAHFSN010000223.1, read on the forward strand.
GGCGCTGGCCCGTGACCCGGGAACCAATGTCTTCGAGCAGGATGAGGGCATTTTGGAAGAACTCAAACGCCGGTTCAATGTTGCCGGTCTTGGCGAAGGAGGTGGCCCGCAGAAGCAGTTCCTCGACCTCGGTGCACGTTTCCACGTCGCGGTTGAGGCGGAGCCGGATCCGGATGCTCTTCACCTCGTTCAAGAGTCTGAGCAGCTCTGCTTCCAGGCTTTCCAGATTGTCTTCGTTGGTGGGATTCACCATGCCCTTCAGTTTATCGCACCGAACTCAATCGCAAAGGAATTCGGAACTTTTCAGAAGCCTCCCTTCGCGGTATCTTGGGCCCCAGGGAGGGCC
>JAHFSN010000224.1 GCA_023265735.1 Spirochaetaceae bacterium
AACACATCGCACCCCAGCTTACCGAAGCGGGCACCATGATCACGGAGTCCCGGGCCCTGGCTTCCACAGTCACCGAGGAACTGGGAGAGGTCACGGTCACCCTCCAGTTTCAAGACCGAACAAAGCAGATGCTCAGCCACCTCGCCCAGACGCTGTCTGAGCACGTTGACCAGGTCTCAAGGTCCGCCGGACTAGGGGCCCGGGCGATCCCGGATAGGCTTCGACAAGAGGTCTTCGAGGCGGCTTCGCGCCATTTCACAGTCAAGGAGGAATGGGAACTTATTGCCGCGCAGGAAGGGGAACAACGGGGTCAGGCCGTGCCTTCCGCCAAAAGCGTGGAGCTATTTTAGGAGGAAACCTTGGCAAAGACGATACTCTGCATTGACGATTCCCCGACCATCCGGTTGCTGGTTCGGAAGACCTTGGAGCCCCTGGGCTACACCATCCTGGAGGCCGACGATGGAAAGACAGGAGTGGAGACCGCCAGAAAAGCGTCCGCCGATTTTGTCCTCGTCGACGTCAACATGCCCATCATGAATGGGTTCGATTGCGTCAAGATGCTCAAGACTCTGCCAAACTACTCGTCCACGCCCATGGTTTTTCTCACCACCGAAAGCGGAGAAGAGAAGAGGAACCAGGGACGGGAACTCGGGGTCTCGGGCTGGATGGTGAAACCGTTTGAAGCCGACGCTCTGGTGAAGATCGTCCGGATGCTGGCCGGGTGAAGACGTGACCGAAGCCCAAAGGTCCCTAATCCAGCGAGTTCTCGATTTCGCGCCTGGCGATGTGCTGGAGGCTGCCGAGATCCTCGAAACGCTGGAAAGGGTCATCCTCAATGAACAGACCAACTTTGATGAAGCGGCGGTTCTCAGCCGTCTCTCGGAGGAATTTACCGCCTGGGTGAAGACCTCTGACCCGTTGAAGGGAACCGCCCTTAAAACGTGGCTGGCCGAGTTCGGTCTTGCGGAACCGGCTAACGCTGAGTCCAAAGGCCAGGCCGAACGCGTCACCCAAGGGCCCGTCGAAGTCGATGTTGAGGTCCTTAACTCGTTCCTTACCGAAGCCCGGGAACACCTGGAGTCCATTGAAGCCCGCATCCTCTCCCTGGAATCGGATCCCGATCCCAAGCTCGTCAATGAGATCTTCCGCGCCGTCCACACCATCAAGGGCGTTTCCGGCTTTCTCAACCTTCACCAGATCAAGAAGCTGAGCCACGAGCTTGAGTTCCTCCTCGACGAGCTGAGGTCGCATCAACGGGAAGTGGACCGCAGCCTCGTCGATCTGCTCCTGCTGGGAAGCGACACCCTTGGCCAGCTTGTGGAGCACGTCGCCCGGGCTGCGGCCACCATCAAGATCGAAAAGGGCACGACCGTCCTCGACCTTCAGTCAATCTCCCTCGACGATGTCCTGGCGGCCATCGACCTCCTTCGCTCCAGGCCGTCTGGACAGGGGAGCCTGCCGCCGCCAAAGACCGAGGCCGTCCAAACCACGGAGATCGAAGACAAGTTCCGCCAAGAGTTTCTTGAGGCCCTGGAAGTCGTGGAGAGGTGCGTCCTGAGCATGGAGAAGGCCGGGGCACCGGGCGGTGACCTCAATGAAGCCTTTCGGTCCATCCACACCCTGAAGGGCAACGCCGGTTTCCTGGGGTACCAGGCCCTCGAGGGTCTCTGCATGGAGATGGAGTCCTTCCTCGACACCCTGAGGCAGGGAACGAGAAGTATCGATGCCGGAGCCGCCGAGATCCTCCTGGGGTATCTTGACCGACTCCGGGGCCTGATCCAAGCCAAGCCCGCGGCGTCTTCTTCGCCCGGGCCTCTGTCCGCCCCCGGCCCCAGGGCCGAAATGGAAGGCTCCGCGAAAAGCTCGGCCAAAAAGAAAGATATTCGCGTCGATACTGACAAGCTCGATCAGCTGTTCGACCTGATTGGCGAGCTCATTACTGCCGAAGCCATGGTCATCGACAGCCCCGACCTTCGAGGCCTGGAACTCGAGAATTTTCCTAGGGCGGCCGCCTACCTGTCCAAAATCACCCGGGAGCTCCAAGGCGTCGGAATGTCGATCCGTATGATTCCCCTGGAGGGTCTGTTTGGCAAAATGAACCGGCTGGTCCGCGACCTGGGAAGGAAGTTCGCCAAAGAGGTCCAACTGGAGATCAGCGGTGCGGAAACCGAAATGGACCGCAATATCATCGAAGAGATCTCTGACCCCCTCGTCCACATTATCCGAAACGCCTTGGACCACGGTATCGAGGACGACGAGACCCGGAGGGCCAAGGGAAAGGTCCCCGGTGGACGAATTCGACTCGATGCTCGGTACGAAGGGAATGAAATCTGGATCACGGTGGGAGACGATGGAGAAGGGCTCAACCGCGAACGCATTCTCGAGGTCGCCAAGAGCAGGGGCTTGGAAGTCGGGGCCTCCCCGAGTGACGAGGAAGTTTGGCGGCTCATCTTTGAACCGGGCTTCAGCACGGCGAAGGAGGTTTCTGAAATTTCCGGACGCGGCGTCGGAATGGACGTCGTCAAGCGAAACATTGAGAAACTCCGGGGGCACATCGATATCCAAACCGCCCCCGACCAGGGGACGAACTTTATCATGAAGATCCCCCTGACCCTGGCCATCATCGACGGTGTCACGTTGCGGTCCGGTGAGGGACTGTTCTCTATCCCCATTGCCGACGTGGTCGAGTTCCAAAATTACCAGCCCGGAAGCGAAACCAAGACCGACCCGGAACACTCTGTCCTCCTCCTCCGAGACGAGATTCTCCCTGTACTGGCCCTATCGAAGGTCTTCTCCAGCCGCACCGGAAACGGCCGCCCCGGGGAAAAGCCCGTGTCTATCATCGTCAAGAGCCAGGGACGAAAGCTGGCCTTGGTGGTCGACGAAGTTGTCGGATACAAACAGATTGTGCTCAAGTCTCTTCCCGAGTCGATGGCGGGATTGGAGGGGATTTCTGGCTGCACCATCTTGGGTAACGGCGAGGTGAGTCTCATCGTCGACATCAACGCCCTCTTCACGAGGTTTTTCGTATGAATCCCCACTTGACGTCCGATGAGTTGGGCCTCCTCGTGGACCCCACCGAGGCGGAATTCCGCAGTCTGTCGCAGCTGGTGTACGACCACTTCGGTATCCATCTTACGGACAAGAAGAAGGCGCTGGTCCGGGGGCGCCTCAACAAGGTCCTCAAGACCCGGGGACTCAAAACCTTCAGTCAGTACCTCGATACGGTCAGGAGCGACCCCACAGGCCTAGCGCTCATCGAGCTGGTGGACCGCATCTCGACGAACCATACGTTCTTCTTCCGGGAGGCCGATCATTTTCATTTCCTTCGCGATGTTGCCCTGAACGAACTTCGGTCAGAAACGGAGATCCGGATTTGGTGTGCTGGATGCGCCACGGGAGAGGAAGCCTACACTTTGGCCATGGTGGCCCAAGACTGGGCCGAACGCACCGGGTATCGCGGCTCGTTGCGGATACTGGCCACGGATATCTCGCTCACGGCCCTCGAGACGGCCGTCGCTGGCCGGTACAACAGCGACCGAGTGAGGCTGGTTCCCCAGGACTTCAAACGCAAGTACCTCGAGGGTCTGGGCGAGGACCTCTGGACGGTCTCCCCGGCCCTTCGTTCCCTCATCCTCTTTCGAAGGCTCAACTTCATGGACCAGGACTTTCCCTTTCGCCAACAGTTTCATAGCGTGTTCTGCCGGAACGTGATGATTTACTTCGACCGGGAGACCAAGGAGGCTCTGGTGCAGAAGATTTGCCGCCACCTCGCCCCCGGGAAGTACTTTTTCATCGGCCATTCGGAAAGCCTGGGACGAACGTCTTCCGACCTGGAGTATGTCCAGCCCTCCCTTTATCGAAAGGGTGCGCCGTGAGGACCGTCAAAGTTCTGGTCGTCGACGATTCGGCCGTCGTGCGGCAAATCCTCAGTGATGGTCTGGCGGGCGACCCCGAGATCGAGGTGGTTGGGGTAGCCGGTGATGCCTATCGAGCCCGGGAGCTCATCCTTTCCCGGCGGCCCGACGTTCTGACTCTGGACGTGGAAATGCCTCGAATGGACGGCCTTCAGTTCTTGAAGAAACTTATGCCGCAGTACCCGCTGCCCGTGGTGATGGTTTCCTCGCTCACCGGCCCGGGAGCCGCCGCAACCCTCGAGGCCCTGGAATACGGGGCCGTCGAGGCGGTCGCCAAGCCGTCAACCAAGCTCAGGGAGGGTCTGGGCGCCATGATGGACGACCTCTGCCAGAAGGTGAAGGCGGCCAGCCTCGTGGACGTCTCCCGGTGGCGCAACGACAGGACCTGGTAGCCGGTGTCCAGTCCAGCAGCCGCCCTTTCGGAATCCACCGACAAGGTGGTGGCCGTAGGCGCCTCGACGGGGGGCACGGTAGCCCTCAGGTCCCTCCTAACCGGACTGCCCGCCGACATGGCGGGAACCGTAGTTGTCCAGCACATGCCCGCCCTGTTCACGAAGCTTTTCGCTGAGAAGCTGAACCGCGACTGCCAGGTCCAGGTGAAAGAAGCCGAAGACGGCGACAGAGTTGGTCAGGGTAGGGTCCTCGTCGCACCGGGGGGACTCCAGACCAGCGTGGTCCGATCCGGTGGACAGTACCTTGTGAAGGTGCAGCCAGGGGATAGGGTGAACGGGCACGCCCCCTCGGTGGACGTTCACCCTAT
>JAHFSN010000225.1 GCA_023265735.1 Spirochaetaceae bacterium
GGCCCACTGGGCCGTGAACAGGCCGATGGTCCCGCTGCCCAGGATGGCGACCTCTTCGCCGCCCTGGTAGTTGACGCAGCGCAGGCCGTGGAGCCCCACGGTGGCGGGCTCAAAGAAGGCGGCCTGCTCCCAGCTGACGGACTTGTCGAACTTCACCACGTTGCGCTGGGGAAACTTCACGAACTGGGCGAAGCTCCCTTGCTGGCGGGAGCCCACGAAGCTGTAATTCTTGCACTGGGAGAGGTTTCCTCTCTGGCAGTCCACGCACTTCAGGCAGGGCAGCAGCGGGGCGGCGGTGACCCGGTCGCCCAGGGCGAATCCCGTGGTCTTGGCTCCCACCTGGGCCACCTCGCCGGCAAACTCGTGGCCGAGGACGATGGGATAATTGTGGGCGGCGTCTCCGTTGACCCGGGGGATATCCGACCCGCAGATCCCGGTGGAGTGGACCTTGATCAGGATCTCGTCGTCCCCCAGAACGGGGTCGGCGTAGTCTTCGTAACGAAGGTCCTGTTTGGCGTGCAGCACGGCTGCTTTCATGAATTGGCTCCTTCCTGGGCCCAGAGGGCCGTCTTCTTCATCGTGTCTTTCAAGTTCTCGTAGATTTCCCGGTAGATCGGGTACAGCTGCTGGTAGCGGCGATGGTTCTGGGCCTGGGGCTCGTGGGTGCGGACGATGCTGATGGTGTCGGCGGCGGCCTTGGTGAAGTCGGGCCACAGGCCCGTTCCCACCCCGGCCAGGAGGGCGGCCCCCAGGGTCGACGCCGTGTCCGACGCCGGCACCCGGATCCGCTTGCCCGTCACGTCGGCCTTGATCTGGGTCCAGACCAGGCTGTTGGCCGACCCGCCCATGGCCAGAAGTTCCCCCACGGGGGCCCCGGCCTCGGCGGCGGTTCTCAGGTTGTGCTCCAAGGCGAAGGCGCAGCCCTCCATGACGGCCCGGGCCAGGTGTGCCCTGGTCTTCGAGTACGAAAGCCCGAAGAACACGCCCTGGGCCTCCCGGTCCCAGAGGGGCGACCGCTCGCCGGCCAAGTAGGGGAGGAAGATCAGGCCCTCGGAACCCACGGGGACGCTTCCCGCCTCTTGGCTCAGGGTTTCAAAGGGCGTCTCGGGGGGGCAAAATTCCTTCTTGAACCAACGGAGCGAGCCCCCTCCCCCCACCGTGCCCCCCTGGAGGAGCCACGACCCCGGCACCACGTGGCGCCCGAAGATGAGCTTGGGGTGGCCGTCGGGCCGGTCGACGCAGATGCTCATGCCCCCCGACTGACCGCCCTGCTCCTGCACCTGGCCGGGCTGGGTTACCCCCGCCCCCAAGGTGCCGCAGGCGGCGTCGAGGCCCCCGGCCACCACGGGAACTCCGGCCTTGAGGCCCACCTGGGCCGCGACTTCGGAGGTGAGGGTGCCCACGACGTCGTGAGGGTCAAACAGGGGCGCCTGGTGGTCCAGCCTCAGGCCCAGGTCGCGGCAGAGGGCCTCGTCCCAGCCGCCGGTCCTGGTATCAAAGTAGTGGACCCCGTAGCCTTGACTCCGGTCCATGGAAAACACGCCGGTCAGGCGGTGGACAATGAAGCTGTTGCTCTGGAGAAAATACCGGGCCCGCTTGTAGAGATCCGGCTGATGCTTGCGGAACCACAAGAGTTTCTGGGTGGTGTACTGGGGTTCCAAGCTGTTCTGCCCCGGGGCAAAGAGCCGGCTCTCCCCCAGGGCCCTCTTGGCCTCCTCCACCTCGACGGTGGACCGGGAATCCATCCAGATGGGAGTCCTGGCCAGCACCTGGCCGTCGGCGTCCACGGGAATGGCCGACCAGCTTTGGCCGTCCACGCCGATGCCCCTCACTCGGGAAGCATCGAGACCCGACCTCTGGACCACGGCCTTCAGAGCGTCGGCGATGGCCTTCCACCACTCGTTGGGGTCCTGTTCGACCACTCCGCCGGGGGCGTAGGAAACTTCGTACGGTCTGGTTTCCTGGGCGACCACCCTCCCGTCCGGATGGAAGGCCGCAACTTTGCAGGCCGAAGTCCCCACGTCGATTCCAATTAGTATGTCCTGCATGGCAGGTTCCTCGTTTTCAGGGGGTCCGCGACGGACCCGTAATGGAATCCCCGTGCAGGAATTCCGTTTTCAGCCGGAACATGGCCGGGAAGCCCTCCCGGTCACCCCTCAGCCGCTTCAGCAGCAGGGTGGCCGAGGTCTCGCCGATCAGTTCCATAGGCTGCACCACGATGGCCAGGGTGGGTTTCACCACCTTGGCCATCTGGAGGTTGTCGAAGCCGATCAGGGAAAGCTCCGTGGGAACCTTCACTTGGGCTTCGTTGATGGCCATCACGGCTCCCAGGGTCATCTCGTAGTTGCTCACGAACACGGCCGTGGGCCGTGGGTTCTGGTGGAGGAACTCCGTCATGAGACGAAAACCGCTGTCGATCTGGTAGTCCCCGTACTTCACCAGGGACTCGTCGAATTCCACGGCGTAGTCCTCCAGCACCCGGCGGTAGCCCTTGAACCGTTCCTGGGCCGTGAAGATCGACGTGGGTCCGCTGATCACCCCGATCTGCCGGTGCCCCCGGACCACCAGCTCCTCGATGGCCCGGTACGACGCGTTCAGGTTGTCGACCAGGACCATGTCGCAGGAGAGGCCGGCGATGGGCCTGTCCAAGAGGATGACGGGAATCTCCTGCTTCAGGATGGCTTCTACGGCCGAGGCCTCCCCGTAGAGGGGCATGTACAGCAGGGCGTCGACGTTCTTATTCACCAGGAATTCCAGCTTTTCCCGCTCGAGCTTCGGGTTTTCCTGGTAGTCGCAGATGATGGTCCCGTAGCCGGATTGGTTGAGGATGTTCTCCACGTGGGCCACGATGCTGGTGCAGAAGATGTTCTCCAGCCGGGGAATCAGCACGCCCACCGTCAGGGTACGGTTGGTCTTCAGTCCCCGGGCGGCCTCGTTAACCCGGTACCCCAGCTCCTGGATGGCGTCTTCGATGGCGGACCGGTTCGGCCCGAGGACGTGACCGCCGTTCAAAAACTTCGAGATGGTCGCAATGGACAGGCCCGTCTTCCGGGCCACGTCCTTGATAGTGGCAGCGATAAAGTCCTCCTCACCAGCTCTGACAAAGCAGACCGAGGTTCCTCAAGAGCGTCGCGAGGAATCGGTTTGGGAAGCGGGAGGCGATCCGAAAACCGGAACGTACTGGGATGTACGTGAGGATTTTCGGGAGCATCTCGCGCACCCAAACCGAGCCGCAGCAGCTCTTGAGGGACCTCGAAGCAAAATCACTGGGCGATGGTGCCGTTCTCGTCCCAGAGATCTTCCCATCCCTTGGCGGTGTTCCACAAGAACACCTGGCCCTTAATGAGCCGGCACTTCTTGTCGATGCCCGCCAGTTCCTTCATCTCTTCGGCCGTGAGGCGGTCTTCGGTGGCGCACTTCAGGTTGGAGGCGTACTCGTTGGCCCTCACCGAGAAGGGAATGGGGACCTGGCCCCTCTGGACCGCCCACTGGATGCAGACCACCGCGGGGTGAACGTTCAACCGGGCAGCGATCTTCTTGATCACCGGATCCTCGATGTCGACGGTGTCGGTTTCGGTCTTGTCGCGGTCGGGCCGGGTCGGCGATCCGATGGGGCAGAAGCCGATGGGCCGGATCTTGTGGTCGAGGCAGAACTGGAACAGTTCGGGCTGCTGGAAATGGGGATGCTGCTCCATCTCGTTGACCACAGGCTTGATCCGGGCGTCGCGGAGGATGAGCTTCAGCTTCGCGATGGTCACGTTCGAGGTGCCGATGGCCTTCACCAGGCCCATGTCCACCAGCCTCTCCATCTGCCGCCACACCTTCATGAACTCGGCGTGGATGTAGGGCTTGGCGTGAGGATCCCGCGAGTCGACGCTCACGCCCTGGGCGTGGAAGTTGGGGAAGGGCCAATGGACGAGGAACAGGTCGAGGTAGTCGAGCTGCAGGTCCTTCAGCGATTTGGCGCAGCTCAAGAGCACGTCGCCGTCGCCGTGCATGTTGTTCCAAACCTTCGACGTGATGAAGAGTTCCTTCCGGGGAAGCCCGCCGTCGATGGCCTCTTTGAGGACGGGGCCGATCAGGTGCTCGTTGGCGTACACGGCCGCACAGTCGATGTGCCGGTAGCCCACTTTCAGGGCGCCACGGACGGCTTCGGCGATTTCCTCGCCGGAAAACCTGTCAGAACCGAAGGTACCCAGACCCACGGCGGGGAGCTTGGCGCCGTTGGCCAGCTTGTGGTACTTCACGGTCTTGGGATCGATCCCCTGGGGATCGGGAACAAAGCGAACTGCTGCCATGCGGCCTCCATGTAACGTTACGCGCTGTTGTATTTTCTATGCGCGAAACGTTTCGTATCGCCACCTTAAGTCCATTTTCCCGGGAGGTCAAGGGGCAATCTTCCCTTTACAGGAAGGCCGGAATGCCGGTAGAGTGCCCTATGGTTCATCTTTTCCTCCTCCGCCACGCCGAAAGCGAGGCCAACACCCAGCACATCTTGGCCAGTCAGCTGGGATTTCCCCTTTCGCCCCAGGGAAAGCTCGACGCCGAGGGTCTGGCGGCGTCTTTTGCCCCCCAGTACCCCGTTCAGTTGATTTACTGTTCCCCCCTGGTCAGGGCTGTCCAGACGGCGGCGCCCTTCGTGACCCA
>JAHFSN010000226.1 GCA_023265735.1 Spirochaetaceae bacterium
GAGACGCAGCCAGAATGGCGAGATCCAAGCCCTTGCCGTGCTCACCAGCCTTGAAAAGAGATGCCCAAACCGTCCAAGATGATCCCCATGAACGAACGGATTCTTGTGGTCGAAGACGAGGCGAAAATCGCCAACTTGCTCAAACGCGGACTGATGGAAGAAGGCTACCGGGTGGATGTGGCGGCCGACGGAGTGGAGGGACTGCACGCGGCCCTCTCGGTGACCTACGACCTCATCGTCCTCGATATCGGGCTGCCCGAGAAAGACGGCATGGAGGTCTGCCGGGAACTGCGGGCCGAGGGCCGCCTCACGCCCGTCATCTTCCTGACGGCCCGGGATTCGGTCCACGACAAGGTGGTGGGCCTCGACCTGGGGGCCGACGACTACCTGACCAAGCCCTTCGCCTTCGAGGAATTCCTGGCCCGGGTGCGGTCTCTGCTGCGCAAGGCCAAGCAGAAGGCCGACTCGCGGCTGCTGTTCGCCGACCTCGTCCTGGACACCAAGAGCCGCCGGGTGGAGCGCGACGGTCAGCCCATCGACCTGTCGACCAAGGAGTTTGCCCTGCTCCAGTACCTCATGGAGAACCAGGGCACCGTGCTTTCGCGGATGGACATCAGCGAGAAGGTCTGGGACATCCACTTCGACACTACCACCAACGTGATCGACGTCCACATCAACCGGCTCCGCAAGAAGGTCGACGCCGACTGGCCCGTGAAGCTCATTCGCACCGTCCGAGGGGCGGGCTACACCCTTGGCCAAGATTAGGAGCATCCGGTTCACGCTGACCTTTCAGCTGACGATCTTCCTCTTCATCCTGCTGACCCTGTTTGCCGGCCTCGTCCTCAACCGCTTCCAAGAAGTGCTGTACGACGATACCGACGCCCTGCTGAGGTCCAAGGTCGAGGGCCTCGAAGACTCGATGAACATCTTTTGGGGCGTCTACGCCCGCAACACGGTGAACGACCGCACCTTCGTCCAGGCGGCCCGGGACTGGATCTCGTCGAACAGCAACTCGAACTCGACCATGCTGTCGGGCCTCATCGTGCGGATCTACAAGACCGATGGAACTCCGGTGGCGACCAACCGCAAGGATTTGGACGAGTTCAAGTTCGACAGGAAACTGCTGAGGGAGCTCCGGGACAAGAAGTCCCTGGCCGAGAACGTGGCGCTGAAGAACTTCATGGGGTTCGAGGTGAGGGCCGAGAGCCTCCTCACCTACGTCGAGACCCGGCGCCAGGACTACATCATCCAGGCGGCCCTGGAGAACCGCAAGGTGGAAGATCCCCTCTACCGGCTCCAGGTCATCATCGTCATCCTGCTTCCCCTCTTCCTGATCGCCGGGGCCTTCCTCGAGTGGCGCCTGATCCGCCAGTCCCTGATGTCCCTGGGGACATTCCTGGAGGGACTGCAAGTCACCGGCGGCGGACCCCGGAAGCGGTTTGACCCTGAGGCGTTTCCCCAGACCGAGACCCGCAACCTGGCGGTTACCTTCAACGCCATGATGGGCCGGATCGAGAGCGCCTTCGAGCAGCAGACGAGGGTTTTCGAGGACCTGTCGCACCAGATGAAGACGCCGTTGGCCGTCATGCGGGGGGAACTCGAGCTGGCCCTCAAAAAGCGCCGCAGCCTGACCGAGTACCGGGAGATCATCGTCTCTTCCCTCGAGGAGGTCGATCGCATGGCGTCCATCGTCGAGAACCTCCTGAAGCTGGCGCGCTTCGACACCCAGGAGACCCGGCTCGACCTCGAACCCGTGCCCGTCATGCCCCTGCTGCGGTCGCTCCTCGAACAGATGTCCAAGCTCGCCGACACCCGGGAGGTCAACCTCGTCCTCGACGGCGAGGTGGAGGGGGCGTTTCAGGCCGACCGGTTCAAACTGGAGCAGGCCCTCCTCAACCTCCTCGACAACGCCATCAAGTACGCCCGACCCAAGACCGTGGTGACCCTCGGGGTCCGCCGGGAGCTGGGGTTTCTGGTCCTTCGGGTCCACGACCTGGGGGCCGTCATTCCCGTCGACGAGCTGCCCCAGGTGTTTGAGCGGTTCTGGAGGAGCCAGTCGACCATGCGGGAGAAGGGCTACGGATTGGGACTGTCCATCGTGAAGGCCCTGGTGGAAATGCACGGCGGCACCGTGACGGTCACCAGCGGCGAAGAGGCCGGCACGGAGTTCCTCGTCCGCCTTCCGGAACGGACCTGACGGGATCCTCGTCCCTCGGTGCTACGGGAGCAGTCCGAGGCACTTCAGGAGGGTGACGGCCTGGACCGTGTTGCGGACCCCCAGCTTCTCCAAAAGGTGCTGCCTGTGGTTGTTGATGGTGCTGACGCTGACGCCCAGCCTCTCGGCAATCTGGCGGCTGTCCAGGCCCTCGCCGAGGAGGCCCGCCACAACGGTCTCCCGGTTGGTCAGAAGCCGGCGTTCTTCGCCGCCGTCCAGAGAATGAACCTTCAGGGACTTCCTGTTGATCAGAAACCTTCGAGGTTCCTGTTCCTCGGGGTACGAGGACAACACGTCAGACACCACCAGAAACAGCCACGGAACGCGAGATTCGTCCACCTCGTAAACCATCAACTGGTGGAGGAACCGGACCAACTGCCCCCCTTTGCCCCGGACCCGGTAGTCGTAGGCAAGTTTGTAGTCCCTCTTGTCGAGGACCCGCGGACCGTTGAGGTAGCGGTGCATCCGGATCTCGGAGTCGTAGACGAACGCCCGGTCTGCGTCGGGGATCATCCGGTGGTAGCGGTCGACGTTGAGGTCGGGCACCTCGCCGGGGGCGTAGCCCAGCAGTTCCAGGTGCCGGTCGACCTTCACGAGGAACCGTTTCTGAAACACGTCGTACAGGGAGACGGCCCGGTTCTGGATTTCCGCCAAGCGAAGCAAGGTCGGGAGGCCGTTTTCGATGCGCGCGTAGTCGGCCGAGGTGACGTGGCAGCGCATCGAGGCTCGGATTCTGCTGTACTCCCTTTCGAGGTGGTTCAGGTCAGGAAAATGATGATTCCTCACTATTGGCCGTCCCCTCGTCCCGGTCTAGAGTTTTTCCATGGGTGCCCATCAGAAGGCATTTTACCAGAGGTTTCCCCCTTCGGAACCCTGCACGTGCGAAACCTGCCGCGGCTTCTGCGCCCGGCCGGGTTGGTGGCTGGTGGCCGAGGCCCGGGCGGCCATCGACGCTGGTCTCGCCGACCGTATGATGCTGGAACTCTCCCAGGACCGCACGAGCGGAGTTCTGTCGCCGGCCTTCCAAGGGAATGAAGGCTTCTACGCCCTCGCCGAACTGGCGGGGAACTTGTGCACCTTCCTGGCTCAAGACCGGTGCGAGTTGTTCGGAAGCCTCTATCAACCCCTCGAATGCCGCTTTTGCCACCACGACCGGCTGGGGACAGGACTAGGCTGCCACCGGGAGATCCTGCGGGACTGGGATTCTGGAAAAGGCCGGCGGCTCGTGCGGCATTGGCTGGCCCTGAGAGGTCTGGAGCCCCTTCCTCGCCTTCGGGTCTGAACCGATCGCGGGAACCTTTTCCCCCGGCCGCCGACTAACCAGCCGAGCGACGGAGGTACCGATGAGATACTGGACAAGGGTCTTGATTGTAGCGGGGCTGCTCTCCGGGGGAACTCTGGGGTCACTTAGCGCCCTGGACTACGAGGACGCCACCCACCTGGTGGCCCGGACGGGATTTGGCACCCCGTCTGAACTCGTCTACCGGTTTGCGGGCCTTTCCCGCGAACAGGCCGTCGATCTGCTGCTCGATCACCTGGGGTCGGAGCCGGTGGTTCCTCCTCCCTCCTGGGTCCGGCCCCCCTTCGACAAACGTCCGGGGACCAAAGACCAGCCGGCCACCGCGGCGGCTCTCCAGGAGTTCGACAAACGCAAGGAGGCCCGGAAGGTCGAGCTGAGGGCCTGGTTCATCGACAACGCGGTGAAGTCTCCGTGGCCCCTCGACGAGAAACTGGTGCTGTTCTGGCACAACCACTTCACTTCGAGCTTGGAGAAGCTCGATTCGGCGGAGCTGCTCCTCCAGCAGGATCTGCTCTTTCGCCGAGCGGGTCCGGGTGCCTTCGGGGACTTTGCCAAGGCCGTGGCTACCGATCCGGCCATGCTGATCTACCTCGACGGGTCTTCGAACACCAAGGGCAAACCCAACGAAAACTTTGCCCGGGAACTGCTGGAACTCTTCACCCTGGGCGAGGGGAACTACACCGAGCAGGACGTTCGCGAGGCCGCCCGGGCCTTCACCGGGTGGACCGTCGACCGGGAGCGGGGCACGGCCCAGTTTGACCCCAAACGCCACGACCCGGGGACCAAGACCGTCCTGGGCCAAACCGGGGCCTTTCAGGGCGACGACGTGATTAACGTCGTCTTGTCCCAGGGGAGGGCGTCGGTGTTCCTGACCCAGAAGTTTTGGAAGGCCTTTGTCTCACCCCAGCCCGACCCGGCCAAGGTGGCCGTCTACGCCGAAGCCTACCGGAGGTCGGGGTACCAGCTGAAGGTCCTCTTGCGGTTCCTCCTCCTCGACGATGCGTTCTGGGCCCCCGAGAACCGCCGCAGCCTCGTCAAATCGCCCATGGAACTGCTCATCGGCCAGATCCGGACCGTGGGGATCACGGGCTACGACCCCCAGCGCCTCACCTGGCAGCC
>JAHFSN010000227.1 GCA_023265735.1 Spirochaetaceae bacterium
GATCTGGGCCATGAACTTCTGCTCACCCTCGGGAAAGTCGACAACGCCGCCCTGGGCAATCAATTCCGCCGAGGTGATGCCCGCCAGGGCGCAGAAGGCGTCGTTGGCGAGAAACAGCGGTCCCCCGGGACTGTCCTTCACGAAGATGGGGTCGGCCACGGCGTTGATGATGTTCTCGAGGAATCTCTTGGACTCCTCCAGGGCGATCTTCGTTTCCTTCTCTTCGGTGATGTCCGACATCACCCCATGCCAGAGGATGCTCCCATCGGGTTGTTTGTCGGGCACCGAGTCGGCACGGACCCACCGCAATCCCCTTTCGGCCAGCACCACCCGAAACTCAGCGTGGAAGGGGCCGTCCCCCGGGTAGGCGACCTTCAACTTCGTGAGGATGTCCTTCGCGTCTTCGGGGTGGAGCCGTCGCAAGATCCAGAATGGATTCTTCTTCAGGTCCTCGGGCGCGATCTCCAGGAGAGAGACGACCCCGGGGCCCACGTAGGGAAAGGTGACTCGTCCCTGGGACGACCGACGGAGCTGAAAGGGCATGCCGGCCACCTGCTCCGAGATCTTGGTCAGCAGGTTTCGGCTCTCGGTCAGGCTCATTTCGGTGTTCTTGTTGGAAGTGATGTCGTCGAGGAAGAGCATGAACCTGTCCTGCCCCCCCGCTGGAAAGAGCGAGACCGACAGGCACTGGGTGTGGTCATTGAGCCACACTTCAAATTGTTGGGGGCGACCCGTCTTCACGACTTGGCGGCAGAGATCGATGCGCTCCATGAGCGGCGCTGCCAGCGACGGAAACGCCGTGGAGGCCCACTTCCCCGAGAGGGTCTCGCGGCCCGCCTTCTGCCTCAACGTCTCGTTGACGTCAAGGAACATGAAATCTTCGGGGGCATCGGCCGAGGGAAAGAGCTGGCAGTAGGCGGTCCCGTAGCGGAGGTTCTCAAAGAGAGAGCGGTAGGGGAGATCGTTTTCGTTGTTTGAACCAGCTGGGCGTCGCATAAGGGTGCTCTCTAATGTCTCCCGTTCTATTCTAAGAGATCGGCGGCCGCTTTGCCACCGCAGGACCCGCCCCGCGTTCCGGGCCCGGAGTTAGGCGGGTTCCTTGGCCTTGAAAGTGGTGGAAAATCGAAAGGCAGGCAAGCCCGGTACCTCGGTTTCGAGGGAAAAGACCG
Organism: Spirochaetaceae bacterium; assembly: GCA_023265735.1. GTDB lineage: Bacteria > Spirochaetota > Spirochaetia > JABEVK01 > JABEVK01 > JAIFLN01. The sequence continues at coordinate 1,170 of JAHFSN010000227.1, forward strand.
ACCCCGCCAGAACCTCGGTTCGACGTTGGGCGGGGGTGAGCTGCTCCCTGGCCGTGGTGACGAAGAGAGTCTTGAGGTCGGGACCCCCAAACGCGCAGCTGGACACCAGGGACACGGGAAAGGCGATCCGGGCCAGGACTTGGCCCCCGGGCGACAGCCGGACGATCTGCGACCCTCCCCACCGGGCGCTCCAGACGCAGCCTTCGCTGTCGACGGCCAGGCCGTCGGGGACCCCGGGGGCCTCGGAGCCGTCGGCAAAGAGTTCTCGTCCAGACAGGGAACCCGTCTCCTGGTCGTAGCGGTAGCGCCAGATGACCCGGGGTACGCTATCGGTGAGGTAGAACCACCGGAGGTCGGGGCTCCAATCGAGGCCGTTGGAGATGGTGAGGCCCGTTTCAAGCCGCTGGCGGTGTCCGGGGCCGACCCTTTCGAGAAGCCCCACGGGTTGGCGATGGGCCCGGTCCTTGGACCCTATCCAGAACGCGCCGTCGGGACCCACCTTGCCGTCGTTGAAGCAGACGTCGGGTCCGAACGACGCGGGAGCCAGGGGGACGGCGGGTTCTCCCCAGCGCCACTGGGCCACGCTGTCGGCCACGGCCCCCACGAAAGACCCGTCGGCGAGCCCCACGGCGGCCAGCCAATCCGCCGGTCTCCAGGCCTCCGGTTCCGAGTACCCGGAAGCCCGTCGGACGGATCTCCACTGGGTTCCCGAGGGGATATCGACCCAGTAGAGGGTGTGAGTCCTGTCGTCCCAGACGGGACCCTCGGCCAGCTCGTTGGACTGGCGGAAGGCGAGCACGGGTTCGGTCATCTGGGCAGACTACCCCTCGACCCCCGGCCTTTGGAAGAGGTAGATTGCCTGCGATGACTACCATACTGTTCGTTCGCCACGGCGAGACCGCCTGGAACCGGGAGGGCCGGTTCCAAGGAACCCAAGATATTCCCCTCAACGAGGAGGGGCGGCGCCAGGCAGCGCGGTTGGCCGCGGGCTGGGACGACGGCGGCGACGTTCTCCTCTCGAGCCCCTTGGGCAGGGCCCGGGACACCGCCGATACCCTGGCCTCGGTCCTGGACCTTTCGGTCGAGACCGACGAGAGGCTCGTGGAGCGGGACTACGGGGCCGGGGCGGGCCTGACCCTGGCCGAACGCCGGGAGAGGTTTCCTGACGGGGTGGTTCCCGGTGTGGAGACCCCCGAGTCGCTGCGGACCAGGGCGGCCCATTTCCTCGACGACGTGGTTCGCCGGTTTGGCGGCCTCCGGGTCATTGCGGTATCCCATGGCGGGTTCATCAACGCCGTCCTCGCCCTGGTGAGCGAGGGCCGGCTCGGCACCGGAAAGACCATCTTGGGAAACGCCAGCGTCAGCACCGTGAGCCACGATGGGTCGGGGTGGACCGCCGGTCCCGTGGGACGGACCTTGGAGTCGCAGCCCCTGGGCCTTCGGGAATAGCCCGTGCCGCGATGAAACACCTGGTGGTCGAGGTCCGCGCCGGGGAAGCCCTGGCGGCCCAGCTGGCCCAAGACCTGCCCGCCCTCGTCGGACGACCCGTGAACCCCCTCGATGTCGAGAAACTCCTCGTCCAGGGCAGTGTCTTCTGGAACAAGGCGCGCTGGAGGGACCCGGGGCCCCCGGCCCGACCGATGACGCTGGAGATCTTCTGGCCGGACCTTCCCGTCGAGGAGTTCACCCTCGATCCCCGGTGCGTCGTCTGGCAGGACGAGCATCTGTTGGTCGTCGATAAGCCCGCCGGGGTCAATTCCGCGCCCTCTCCCTTTTCAGACCGCGACTGCCTGACTTGGGGCGTCGAGAAGTACCTGGGACGAGGATTTCCCATCCACGCCGTCCATCGTCTCGACCGTGATACCCGGGGTCTGATCTTTTTTGCCAAGCACAAGGAAGCCGAACAAGCCCTCCACGCGATGTTCCGCCTGCGCCAGGTCCGCAAGGTCTACCGGGCCCTCACGCCTCCCCAGCCAGGCCTGCCCCCGGGGACCGTCTTTCGGTGGAAGGACACCCTGGACTGGCGCGGTCACGTACAAGGGGCCGCCACGACAGCGCTCCTGGCGGGTCCCGACCCCGCGGGAAGGTTGATCTGGACCGTGTTGCCCCACACCGGGCGGCCGCACCAGATCCGTCGGCATTTTGCCAGGTACCTGGTTCCTCTGTGGGGCGATCGGGTCTACGCCCCGGGAACCTACGGCCCCGACGACACGCTCGGTCTGGCCTGCGTCGCGTACCGGTGCCGGCACCCCGTCACCCGGGAGCCGCTCCGCTTGAATCTTCCCCTTGACGAGGGCCCGGAGATCGGGCCATAAAGGATGAGTCTTGCCTCCATCGTCTAGTGGTTAGGACTCAGGATTCTCATTCCTGAAACACGGGTTCGACCCCCGTTGGAGGTACTTTTTCCCTTCCAAGTTCCTGCGGAGCCCTTTGGCTTCGCCTCCTCCTCGTTCGCTCCTCACGTGTCAAAGACACGCTCCGGGGCTCACTTCGTCGTCGGCTTCGCCAAAGGGCTTCCTCGCTACGCTTGGAAGGAAAAAAGGAAGATCCAGCTTGGGTTGGGGCTCGGGGGGTGAGGGGGGACATCGGCTTCGCCTCGTCCCTGGACGCATAGCAGGACATTGGCTTCGCCTTGTCCTGGGGCGCAGAGCGGGACTTCGGCTTCGCCTTGTCCTTGGTGCGTCACGGCTTCTTCGACCCTCCCGAGTTCTACCAGCGGTGCCCGGCGTTCCGCCTTTCACCCTCGAACGGAGAAGGACCTCCCCCCGACGGGCAATTTGTTCCTGATCAGGCCTATGCTATGGTGAGGCATGATCAAGGCGAAGGCCCCCCGATGGGGGAGCGTGGCGGCGGTGCTCAGTCCTTCCTGGGCGGGGCCGGCAGCGTATCCGGCGGTGTTTGAGGTGGGGCTTCGGGTGCTCCGGGATCGGATGGGGTTCCGGATTCGGGAGTTCCCGACCACCCGGCGCGACGGGGTCTACCTCGACGCCCACCCCGAAGAACGGGCCCGGGACTTCAACGCGGCGTTCGCGGATCCCGAGGTGGACCTGGTCATCTCGGCGATCGGGGGCAACGACGCGATCCGCCTGCTTCCCTTCCTCGACCTCGATCTCATCACGTCTCACCCGAAGCCGGTGCTGGGCTACTCCGACGCCACGGCGTATTTGACGTGGCTGAATCTCCATGGCCTGGTTACCTACTACGCCAGCTCGGTGATGTCTGGCTTTGCTCAGATGGACGACTTCCCCGAGGCGTTGGCATGGTACCGGACCTGTTTTGACGGCCAGACCCCGGCCTTGGAACCGTTCCCCCGGTGGTCCCATGGGTCGCGAGACTGGAACAAGCCCGAAGAACGGTCCGCGGAAACGTTTCCCAACCCGGGGTTCTCGTGGGTCCAGGGGACGACGGCCACCCGGGGCCGGCTCTGGGGGGGATGCCTCGAGGTCCTGGAGATGCTCAAGGGG
>JAHFSN010000228.1 GCA_023265735.1 Spirochaetaceae bacterium
TTTTTCACGGGGGCCCGGTTCAGCCCCATGGAACGGGCCTTCTTCCTGGGAATACTCTTTCGGTTTCCCCTCCCCAAGGGCACCCTGACCTCGTCGTTTGGGATCCGAGCCAATCCCTTCACGGGTCACCCCACCTTCCACGCCGGAGTCGATCTGGCGGCCCCCACGGGGACCGATGTCTACGCGGCCCGGGACGGCGTCGTCGTGGAAACCGGCTTCAACGCTGTGTACGGCAACTTCGTCCGCCTGGACCATGGAGACGGCTACCAGACCATTTACGGCCACCTCAGCCGCGTGCTGGCTTCCTTGCATCAAGAAGTCCAATCCGGTACAATTCTGGGGAAAGTCGGTTCGACGGGAATGTCGACGGGTCCGCACCTTCATTTTGAGATCCGAAGGCAGGGCCACGCCGAGGACCCTGTTCCTCTTCTCCCGGGGCGAAAATGAAATACCACCTGGCATGGATTCTGATTTGGTTCTCGTGCGCGGTCGCGATGGCCGAACCCCTGAGGGGAGTCCTCGTGGGAGAGGTCACGCCCGACGGGAACGTGGTCACCGTGGGGCTCGATGGCCTGGTGCAGATTTCCCTGCCCCCGGGGACCAAGTTCACCAAGGCCGTGGAGATCGAGATTGGCATCCCCCGCGAGGTTTTTCCGTACCGCTCAAACCTGGCCGTCTTCGTCTACCAGAATTTCCAAGTCAGCCGAACTGGAGCCCTCACCGGTGACCGGATCAGCGTCGAAGTTCTCCCTCCCTCGGAGAAGTTTTACCTGGAAGCGCCGCTGGTGCCCAAGGCGGGCCTCAAGGCCTCGGTGGACACCTCTGTCCTCAAGCTTCCCCTCTTCGAGGGGGCGTTTCCCCTGGCCGTCAGCATCGAGCCCATCGACAAAGAGCTTCCCCCCGGCTACGAGAAGTTCCAGTTTTCCCTGCGGTCACGGCTGGTGAACAGCAACCTGGGCGCCCTCGTCCTCCAGCTCCCCGCCATGTCGGACGAGGATAGGAAGCGCCTGAAGATCACCGCCAACGGCGTCGCCCAGCCCCCCGAGGGCCCGCTTCTGCTGGAACCCGGACCCTACTCCCTCGAGGTGACCCTGCCAGGGGTCGACTCGGTGACCCTGAACGCCGTGGTCACCCAGGCCAAAACCACCGAGGTGCCGGTCAATCTGGTGATGGAGGAGCCGTCCATCGTAGTGGAGGCCCCCGAAGGTACCCAGGTGGTCATCGACGGTAAGCGTCTGGTCTGGAAGCCTTCGGTGGCCTATCCTATGGCCAGGGGCGACCACGCGGTGCAATTTGTCTTGGGGAATACCGTGGTATCGGACAGCTTCACCATTGCGGAGGGGGGGCGGCACCGCCTGACCCTGAAACTGGTGGTGGATTTCCAACGGGATTGACGGGCGCGGGGGAATTTTCTTAAGTTCCGCGACTTTTTGACCGAAACTGAGGAGGTCGGGTCGATGTAGTTCCCCTCCCAGTTTACTATGTCGACGACACCCTTCGGGGTTAGAGGATGGTCCCCACCATCCTCTTTTTTTTGCTTTGGGGCTACTGCGGAGGGCGATGGCTTTGCCTCGGGGGCGCTCCGTCCTCACGTGTCAAAGACACGCTCCGGGCGTCGCTTTCCCCTCGGCTGCGCCATCGCCCTTCCTCGCTACGCCCCAAACCAAAAAAACCTCTGGGTTCCGCTGAAGACTCGGCTGGTTTCACCTCGTTCGCTTCGCGAACCTCGGCGTGGCTGTTCTTGACTTGGGGTTGAGTTTTGGCCTAGTGTCGAGGCTATGATCCTTTCTGTCCGGAGGAACCGGATTCTGATGGTCTTGGCCATCACCGGGCTCTCGATTTCAGCGGTCCTTGGCATCCTGCTCGGTCTGGCTGTGGCAGGGACGGTCAACATTCAAAAACAGTCCAATTTCGGCAACTTTAAGCCGGCCCTGCCGTCGCAGGTGCTCGACATCAACGGGCAGCTGATCACGGAGTTCTTCAGCGACGAGAAGCGGGAAATCGTCTCCTACAATGAGGTTCCGAAGAACCTGACCAACGCCCTGCTGACCCGGGAAGATCAAGAGTTCTTCAACCACAACGGGTTTTCGTTCGGGGGGTTCAGCCGGGCCATTGTCATGATTCTCACGGGTCAGTTTGTGTCCGGGGGGTCTACCCTCACCCAGCAGCTGGCGGGGAGCCTCTATTCGGACCGGTCGAAGATCACCGTGGGACGAAAGCTGGAGGAGCTCTGGTGGGCGTTCCAGCTGGAGGCCAAGTTCTCCAAGCAGGAGATCCTCGAGCAGTACATGAACAACATGTCGTTCGGGCACACGACCTACGGGGTTGAGGCCGCCAGCAAGTACTTCTTCCGGCATTCCGTCAGAGACCTCACCCCCGCCGAAGCGGCCATCCTCGTCATTCAGCTGGTGCGGCCGGGGCTCTACTCCCCCATCCGCAACCCCAACAGCGCCCGGAAGATCCAGGAGCAGATCCTGGCCGATATGGTCCATTCCGGGCTCCTGAGCCAAGAGGCGTCGGACAAGTCGTTCAACGCCTACTGGTCCCGGTACGACTACCAGCGGGACAGCCTCAGCACGGCGTTCTTCGACCGCAAGGACAAGGCCCCGTTTTTCTCGGAATACATCCGCAACTTGGTCGATGAGAACCTCTTAGGCCCCCACGACATCTACCGCGACGGCCTGATCATCCACACCACCCTCGACCTCAACATGCAAAAGGTGGCCGACCAGGTCATGAGCCAGGGCATCGCCGATACCAACCGCAAGTTCCATTCCAGCACCGAGACCCGGGGCAACGTGGTCGACGCCGAGGTCAGCCCCCTCCTCGATATGCTGAGCCTCGGGTTCAACCTCCCCGATTTCCGGGCCAGCGCCACCCAGTACCTGCGGGAGGCCAAGTCGGTGGTCACCGACCAGCTTTCCCCCACCATCGACCTGACCGCCAAGCTCTTCGGTCTGGAGGAAGTCCAGGACGCCGCGGTGACGGCCTACCAGAGCGTCATCGACCTCAGTGGCAAAACCAACGTCGAAGGCGCCCTCATCACCCTGGAAAACTCGACGGGATACATCAAAGCCATGGTCGGGGGAACCCAGTTCGACCGCCTCAACCAGTTCAACCGGGCCGTCCAGGCCAACATCCAGCCGGGATCGTCGTTCAAGCCCCTCTACTACTCGGCGGCCATCGACTCGAAGAAGTTCACCCCGGCGACCATGATCATGGATGCCCCGACGGTGTTCACCAAGGAAGACGGCACTCCCTACACGCCCCTCAACTTCAAGGGCGAGTGGGTGGGCCCCGTCCTCCTTCGGCAGGCCCTGGCGCATTCGATGAACGTGCCGTCGATCCAGGTCCTGGCCGGCATCGGCTTCGACGCGGCCATTGAACGCGCCTCGCTCCTCTTGGGCATCAGCGACCCCGTGCAGATCAGCAACACCTTCCCGCGGGTCTTCCCCCTGGCCCTGGGCATCATCAAGACCTCGCCCCTGCGCATGGCCCGGGCCTACGCGGTGTTCGCCAACCAAGGCCGGGCCGTGGACCCTGTGGCTATCCTCTACATCCAGGACCGAAACGGGACCATCATCAGCAACCCCGGGGCCGACGCCGCCGAAGCCAAGCGACGCAAGGGCGCCCAGGTGCAGCTCATCAGCCCCCAGACGGCCTACATCATGACCAACCTCCTCGAATCCACCATCAGCGAAGGCACCCTGGCGGGGTCCTTCTACGCCCCCGGTACCGGCGGGGCCATCAAGGGTATGGAGATGGCAGGAAAGACGGGGACCACCCAGAACTGGTCCGACGCCTGGACCGTGGGCTACAGCCCCTACATGACCACGGCCATCTGGCTGGGGTTCGACAAGCCAGGCAACTCCCTCGGTCTGGACAATACGGGGGCCGTGGCGGCGGGACCCATGTGGGCTCGGTATATGAAACAGGTGCACCTGAACCTGGCACCCCTCCGGTTCCCCCGGCCCAGCACCGGACTCTATTCGATGAATGTCGACGCCGAAACGGGGCTCCTCCCCTCGGGAGAGCCCGGCGAAAAGGTGATCAACGAGATCTTCCTCGACGGAACGGGCCCCACCGAAGTGTCGAACATGGCGAGGTTCCGGCAGCTCCGGGACCAGGCCCTGGCCAACAACATCCAGGGTGCCCTCGACGAGATCGGCGGCAAGGACAAGCCCCTGGACCTGAACCTCACCCTCTACCTGAACCTCGACACGGCCCCGGCGTCGCCTCAGTCGCCCAAACTGGCGAACTAGCCGCGATTCTCGCGGCCTCGGGAGGTCCCGGTGACCCTGCGAAGACGATTCGTCGCACTCTTTCTCCTCGTCTCGTTGGCACCCATCCTGCTGATTCAGGTGTACACGTTCTTTTTCTACGTTCCGTCGATCAGCACGAAGATCCGGACCCTGATTGATTACAACCTTCAGCAGAAAGGGGAGAACATCCATCTGCTGCTCCGTGGCGACATCGACATCATCTACCAGATCGCCGGGGACCCGGGCATCTCCGACATTATCCGCGGCTTGGCCACGGCGGACCCCTCGACCCTGGCCCTCCAGGAGAGCAAGCTGGTGGCGGAGTTCTCCCGCCTCTCACTCTTCCACGACTCCCTGGCCGGAGTG
>JAHFSN010000229.1:0-2509 GCA_023265735.1 Spirochaetaceae bacterium
CTGGCGTGTCTGACGTCGACGTCGCGGATGATGTTTGCCTTCGCCCGGGACGGCGGCCTGCCCTTCTCGAAGGCCCTCAAGAAGGTCCACACCAAGCACCGGACTCCCACCATCGGCATCTGGGTCAGCGCGGCCCTGGCGTTGGCGTCGTGCCTCTACGGCGGAGCCTTCGTGGTCCTGGCCGCCGGCTGCGCGGTGTTCCTGTACATCTCGTACGTCATGCCCGTAGCCGCCGGGCTCTTGGCCGAGGGCAAGACCTGGACCAAGAAGGGCCCGTTCCACCTCGGGTTCCTGTCGAAACCCATCGCCGTCTTGGCCATTCTCGGGGCGCTCGTGCTCATCTGGGTCGGCTTCCAGCCCCCGAACCAGGCCGTTGGCTTCCTCGTCCTGGGCCTGGTGGTGGTCCTCACCGTCCTCTGGTTCGCCTTCGAGAGGAAGCGCTTCCAGGGCCCGCCGGTCGGTGACGCCATTGCCCAAAGGCAGGCCGCCATCGCCGACGCCGAGGCGAAACTCGACAAGGAAGCCTAACCGGCCCCTGCAAACGCTGGACGCGGGGTCGAATTCGATTCAAGATAGGGACGAGGAGTCAGCCGTGACAACTATTCTTGTACTTCGGGTTATCCCGGAGGAGTCGAAGACGACCGCGTACAAAGCGACCGTGTCTGAGGCCTATGCCACGCTGGGCGAAGGTGATGTGGTGGATGTGGATTTCTATCGCTTCCTGGTGACCGAAAAATTGGTCAACATTCGGAACAATAGTCTCCATATCATTGCGGAGCTCCGCGATGACCAGATGATTGCCACGTTCAACGACGCCGTTCTGACCGAGCTGGGGTTTGCGAAGATTGACTGAGTTCGGAGGACGTCCCCGGGGGGCTTGCCCCCCGAAGGGGACGGCGCGTCGGAGTCGGAAATGCGATTAGGGATCCTGGGTCTGCTCTGGTGTCTGGGGCTTGCCACGCTGGCGGCCCAGGATTTCCCCCATTCCGTGTTTCAGGTCAACCTGGGCGACCCCAAAAAGTCGGTGCTGGACGGGCTCGCCGCCCAGGGGTTCCCGGTGACCTCGGTCGCCCCGGAAACCACAGAGTCCACCACCAAGCTCAACGGATACCGGGTCGGCGTGAGATTAACCTTTGCCGGCACCGACGATGCCAGTGTTCTTGCCGCGGTGTCGGTTCGCAAGGTCGGCTGGGGCGACCGCCTCGAGTACTTCGAGGCGACCCTCATGAAGCTTCAGGAAAAATACGGGCTCCCCGTTCAAACCACCGTCGGGGTGAACCAGACCTTCACCTGGACCCTTCCCACGGGGAACCGGGTCGAGCTCGTCGAGGATACCGGCACCGCCGAGGCCACCCTCTTCTACAAGAGCCCCGCCTACGACCAGTGGCTCCAAGGCCAGCAGAAGCCCGTCCCGCCATCGCCGGCTCCCCTTCCCGCGAACCCCTTCTAGCCGCCTCAAATACCGATATCCAAGCCCTACGCGCCGAGGGCCGAAAGCAGCTCCTCGAGATCGATACTGGCGACCCGGGTGACCCGGTCCCCCACGGCGTAGGGGAGGACGAGCCGTCCCCCGTGGACCAGGGACCCGCAGCTGTAGACCACGTTGGGCACGTATCCCTCCCACTCGTCCCGGCCGGGGGCCAGGAGCGGATCCTTCAGGCGCCCGATGACCCGGGTGGGGTCCTCGAGGTCGAGCAAGATGGCACCGATGGAATACTTTCTCATGGGGCCCACGCCGTGGGTGATGACCAGCCATCCGGCTCGGGTTTCGATGGGCGACCCGCAGTTGCCGACTTTCACCGACTCCCAGACTTCGGCAGGGCGGAGAAGCAGGTGCGGGTCGCTCCAGTAGTGGGGATGGTCCGAAAAAAGCAGGAAGAGATTCTCATCGTCCTGGCGGGACAGCATCGCGTACCGGCCCTGGATACGCCGGGGGAAGAGCGCCATCCCCTTGTTCTGGACGGCGCTCCCGTTGAGGGTGGTCATCCGAAAGTGCAGGAAGTCGGTGGTTTCGATGAGCTGAGGGAGGATGGCCCGGCCGTTGTACGCGGTGTAGGTGGCGTAGTAGAGAACGTTCCCGTCGTCCTCCACGAACCGGACGAACCTCGCATCCTCCATCCCGTTGCTCTCGTTCGACGAGACGGGAAAGATGATTCTCTCTTCGAGGGCCAGGTTGGGGGAGAACTGCAGCTCGTAGTTCGAATCGGCCAGCCACTGGATGGCTTCCATGGTCCTCTGGAAACTGTTGGAAAAGGGAAACGGCTCCAGACGCCGCACGCGATGCACGCTTTGGGTGAGGTCGTTGCGGGTGAAGTCGTCGGACAGCGCTGCCAGGACCTCTTGGGAACTGGGGTTCTGGAACCCCATCTCGTGGAGCTTGATATGAAACTGGGGCTTCCGGTAGGTGGGGTTGGGAACCACCTCGGGAAGAGTCACGTAGCGTCCGGCGGGTTCGATGGTGACTTCACCATCGGGGGAGACCAAACCGCGGCGGAATTCGATGGACGAG
>JAHFSN010000229.1:2519-4611 GCA_023265735.1 Spirochaetaceae bacterium
CCCTGAGGCTCAGGACAAAACGAAGACCGCCGGGGGACACGCCGTCCTGGTCAGGGTGGGGCACGATGCTGGGATTGAACAAGGCTGCGGATTCCAGGGCGTACTCCCCCGCGAAGAAGGCGCCGATGAGTTCCCGGCGGGCCGGGGTGAGGGCCCTCTGGGTGAAGACCTGACTCTCCACCGTCGCGAAAATCTTGAGGAACGGTCCCTGGATGCCATCGTGACGGCCCCCAAACTCCTGGTAGATCGCTTCGAGATGCTCCTCGACTTCCTGTTCGCTGAGGGCTAGGGCCCTCCCGATGACCGAAAGCACGCTCTTGGACCGGCCCGGGATGAAGGACTTGATCATGACCCGAGAACTGTCGGGAAGCAGCTCCACTTCGTGCCTTCGTACGGCCAGTTGCGTCATAGAGAAGCCTCCTGCATTTCCTTGAGGGATAACAGGAAGGCTAGGGTCGACTCGGCTCCTTGGTTCTCGTTGGTCCGGTCCAGGTGGAGACCGTCTTGGCAGCCTCCCGTCACCGGATCGTACAGAGCCAAACCGGCATCATTGCGGCCCAGGAACCACTCAAAGGCCCGTCGGGCCTCGGGCAGCCAGAACGGTTCCTGGGTGGTCGTCCGGGCCGTCAGGCACGCCGATACCATGGCCTGGGCCTCGACGGGCTGTTGGTCGTAGTCGGCCCGACCTCCCCCCCGCACGTAGAAGCCGTTGTTGCCGATGGGCCGGAAGTTGCCCGCCTGGGTCTTCTGGATGGACACCAGCCACTCGAGGGACCTCAGTCCCAGGTCGAGGGCCTCGGGGTCGGGGATGGCCGCCCCTGCCTGGATCAGGGCCTGGGACAGGCGCGCGTTCTCGTAGGTCAGGTGGCCCTCAAACCAGGGCCAGTCGGGGCTGCTCGAGTCTTTCCAGCAGGTCTTGAGGAGCTGGACGAGGGCCGCTCGGGCCTCGTGGGCTTCGGGGCGGGGCGGTCCCGCCGACAGGGACTCGTGGATGCCCATGAGGGCGAACGCCCAGGCCCGGGGAGAGCGGAAGTCCCGGGAGGCCGGTAGCGCCCGCTCGAAGAGCCGGGCACAGAGTTTTCGGCGGCCCACATCGAGGCAATGGGCCATCCCGGTGCCCAGGGCCCAGAGGGCGCGGCCGTGACACTCCTCGCTCCCGACGTCCTCCAGCCAGGCCCTTCCGTGGCCCATGAAGTTGCGGAACCGGCCCCCGCGGGGACGAATGCCGCGGCCAGGAAGGCCAGGTAGGTGGTGGCCAAGGAACCCGCTCGGCTGATGCCATGGCACAGGAGGAAGGCCCGGGCATTGTCGTCGGTGCAGTAGCCTTCGTGGTAGTTGGGCACCGTGAACACCGCGTGCTGAAAGATCCCCGTGGAGTCGGTCAGCCGCGCCACGTGCTCCAGGTTGAGGGGAGGGAGTTCAAAGGGACGGCGGCTCACGGTCCAGCCGGCAAAGGCCCGCCGCGCCGGAGTCGAGAGGTCGGCCCTGGCCTTCCGGAAGGTCCCCAGGTACAGCTTGGCCACCTCGGACCAAACCATGCTCCGGCCGCGCCTGTAGGCTTCCGCCCGGACGCGGTCGGCCTTGGCCTTGTCCCCCAGAAAGTCGCAGACGGCCTCGGCAATGGCCGCCGAGTCCCGGAAGGGTACCAGGGCGCCGCACCCGGCCATGAGCTCCTGGGCGTGCCAGTAGGGCGTCGACACCACCACCTTGCCGGCCCCAAACACGTGGGCCAACGTGCCCGAGGTGATCTGGGACTCGTTGAGGTAGGGGGTGAGGTAGATGTCGGTGGCCCCGACGAATTCCGTCAGGTCGGCGAGACTGACAAAGCGGTTGAAGAAGATCACGTGATCCTGGACCCCGCAGTCTTCGACCAGGCGTTCCAGGCTCTGGCGGTATCGTTCGCCTTCCCGGGCCACAAGGTGGGGATGGGTGGCCCCGAGGATCAGATACACCACGTCGGGATGGGCCTGGATGATGGCGGGGAGGGCCTGGATAGCGTACTCAATGCCCTTGCCCGGGCCCAGGAGGCCAAAGGTCAGCAAAACGGTCTTCCCTTCGACGCCAAACTGCTCCTTGAAGCGCTCGGATGGCT
>JAHFSN010000230.1:0-1446 GCA_023265735.1 Spirochaetaceae bacterium
GATCGTCGTGAGCCGAGAGAATCAACGTGCGTTCGTGACCGGTCAACACCACCTCCAAGTTGATCGCCTGGGGCCCTTCCTGTCCGATGAAGCCACGGGACGATCTTGGCACCGTGATCCACTGTATATCAGTTTTATGGATACATATCAATTCAGAGTTGACAGGTGACCCTTCAGGGCCTAACATCGGCGGAATTAAAGGATAACCCATGAAAGCCAAAATCCACCTCGACAAAGAATTCGCCGTTGGCGAAGTCGACAAGCGCGTCTTCGGCTCCTTCATTGAGCACCTGGGACGGGCCGTCTACGGCGGCATCTACGAACCCGGCCACCCCGAGGCCGACGCCCAGGGGTTTCGAAAGGACGTGCTTCGGCTGATCCGAGACCTCAACGTACCCGTGGTCCGCTATCCGGGGGGCAATTTCGTCTCTTCGTTCCAGTGGGAAGACTCGGTGGGCCCGGTGGCCCAGAGGCCCCGGCGCCTGGATTTGGCGTGGAAAGCAGTGGAACCCAATCTCTTTGGGCTCAACGAGTTCATGGAGTGGACCAAGGCGGCCCACACCGACCCCATGATGGCCATCAACCTCGGGACCCGGGGCATCGACGCGGCCAGCGCCCTGGTGGAGTACTGCAACCATCCGTCAGGGTCGTACTGGAGTGACTTGCGCCGCAGCCACGGGGTCAAGGATCCCCACAACATCAAGCTGTGGTGCCTGGGAAACGAGCTGGATGGCCCGTGGCAGGTCGGGCAGAAGACCCCCGACGAGTACGGGCGCATCGCCTTTGAGACGGCCAAAGCCTTGAAGCTCTTCGACCCGTCTCTGGAACTGGTGGCCGTCGGGTCCTCCAGCGGCACCATGCCGACCTTCCCGCACTGGGAATCCACGGTCCTCGACCACTGCTACGACAAGGTCGACTACATCTCGCTGCACCAGTACATGGCCAATCCCCAGAACGACCTTCTCACGTTCTTGGGCTCATCCCTGGGCATGGACAAGTACATCCGAACCGTCATTTCCACCTGCGACTACGTCCAGGCCAAGAAGCGCAGCAACAAGAAGCTGGGCCTCAGTTTCGACGAATGGAACGTCTGGTTCCACTCCAACGAAGCCGACAAGAAGCTCGATCCCTGGACCGTGGGGCCCGCCCAGCTCGAGGACATCTACACCTTCGAGGACGCCCTCGTGGTGGGGACCCTCCTCAACGCCCTGCTCCGCCACGCCGACCGGGTCAAGATTGCGTGCATGGCCCAGCTCGTCAACGTCATCGCCCCCATCATGACCCGCAACGGCGGCCCCGCGTGGAAGCAGACGATTTTCTGGCCCCTCTACCACGCCTCTCAGTACGGACGGGGAACCTCCCTCGACGTAAAGCTATCCGTGGGAACCTACGAGAACGCCACCTACGGGGAGGTGCCCTGGCTCGACGCCTCGGCCGTCCGGAGCG
>JAHFSN010000230.1:1456-4605 GCA_023265735.1 Spirochaetaceae bacterium
TGTTCCTGGTCAACCGAAGCCCGAAGGAGTCCATCGAGCTGGAGGGTCAGTTCGCGGGCCTCGAGCACCTGAAGCTCACGAGCCACATCGAACTCACCCATACCGACGTGAAGGCCATCAACAGTGAAGCCCATCCGGATAACGTGAGTCCCCGGCAGAAGCCGGTCACTCCTACCACTGGGAAAGCCCTTTCTGCAGTTCTGGCACCGCTGTCGTGGAACGTGCTGAAATTCGAAGCCTAGTGGAGTGTCCCGAAAGTCTTCATGAGAAGTAACTACTAGATAACAGGATTACTAGGATCGACGGGATGAGATTCAGTTCTATTGTCGCTCGCCCGGTTCAGAAATTCATTGCAGGCGGCGAGCGAAGCAAAGCTCATGTCATTCTGGGCGAAGGAGATCGGCATTTTGGCAAAGCCGAGGGAGTGCACGGACATTGGCCTACGGCCAAGTCCTGGAGTTTTGGGGCAGGCCCCAAAACTCCCAGGCTGAAGACGCGCCAGCGGCTTGAGCCGAGCACCGAACACGACCGAGGCGAAGCCAAAATGGCGAGATCCGAGCCCCAGCTATTTCTGGGACACCGCACGAGAAATGCAAAGGCCCCCGTCGCCGGGGGCCAGAAGCCGCGCATAATGCGGTTAGGGATGCGGGACGGACAAGCTTTCTTTGACGGGGTCCCAGAAGGCCCGAGCCTTGCCGTCGATGATCATCTGGAGGGTCAGACCCCCAAAATATCCCTGGATCTGATCGGCGGCGGCCCTCCAGACTTCGTACGAGAGGCACTCATCGGCCTCGGCGCAGACGGGAGCTTCGTCACTGCAAGAGGTGCACGGAGTGAGGTCGAGCCCCTCTCCCACCGCATCGAAAATATCTTTGACGGACACCTGCTCGAGACTTCGATCGAGGGAGAAGCCCCCTCCGGGGCCCCGGACCGAAGAAATAATCCCTGACTTTTTCAGCTTGAAGAACAGTTGCTCGAGGAATTCGGGCGAGATCTTCTGGACGGCAGAAATCTCCTTGATCGAGATCGGGACACCCTGCCCGTTGGAAGCCAGATACAGCATGGCCTTCAACGCGTACCGACCTTTGGTTGTGATCCTCATGGCACGATTATGACATGACAACTCATGTAATGACAAGGGTTAGCCATGAGTTTGACGCTCCAGGAGCGCGGACCGCCACCCCTTGTTCCGCACATCCTTGAGGGTGCGGAAGCCTCGGTGACGTTCCAGGAACCGGGTGAGATCCGTAGACGATCCATTGACGAGCAGCCGGCCACCGGGGGCCAGCAGACGCGCCAGGGCGTCCCGGGTCCCTTCCACCCAGGGGATTTCCGGTTCAGGATGGAGCTGGACGAGGGCCGCACCGAGGGTGCCGGGGCCCAAATCGAGATCGGCGAGGAAGGACACGCCGTGGACCAGCGGCGCTCGGCCCGAGACGTTGGCCTGGGCCGCCCGGAGGGCCAGAAGATCGCCCCCGGCCAAGTGGAGCGAGGCCTCGGGGACCAGGACCCGGTCGGCCCAGACGGCGAGGTGGCCCTGGACGGGTTCCCAAACAAGCGTGTCTCCCCGGGGATGGAGGTCCTCGAGGAGGGGCAGGGTCACCTGGGTCCGGTAGTCCAAGGCATCGAAGTTCGGAAGCCCGTAGAAGGTCGACAGCTGGAAGGATCTGGTCCCGACCAACCAGGACATCGCGGACCGCTGGTAGGCGCCGGGAAACGGGGAACCGGAGAGCGGCGCCGCGGTCCCCTCGGCTCGGTAGTGGAACACGTGGTACCCGGCGGCGGATTCCTGGTAGACAACCTGGGCCTGGCGGGCCGCGAGTTGGCCCGCCAGCCAGACGGCCAAGGTCTCGACCACGACCACGGCGACCAGGCCGCCCGGCGCCAGGAGCCCCAGAGACCGGGTCACGAAATCAGCCAGGACAGGCTCGCCCGCCTTGGCCGGGAGGTTGGAGACGATAAGGTTCCAGGGACCTTCGGTGTCGAGGAGAAGCCCCGGGGCGGCGTCGATGGCCAGGCCGTTGAGCCGGGCGTTCTCGGCGGTAAACTCGGCGGCCAAGACCAGCCTGTCCCGGGCGGTAACATCCAGGGCGGGGCGAAACTTCTTCAGGGCCAGGGCCAGCGGGCCCGTGCCGCAACCGGCGTCGAGGACCCGGCCTTCGGCGGGGATCACCTTCTGCTGGGCCAGGGTCTTGAGCAGGAGCATCGTCCCCTCGTCCACGTGGTGGCTGGAAAACAAGCCGTGACTGGTCTTCAGCTTCAGGTCGACCCCGGAAAACTTGAGGGAAACGACCTTGTGGACGGCATACTCCGGAAACATCTTCATGCCAGGAAGGTACCCGACGGGGAGGGAGTTGTCCATTCCCGCCGCTGCCCCTACACTGTGTTCATGAAGACCTGGACCACCCCTTGGGGTTCCCTCAACCTGGGCCGACATCCCTACGATGGCGACCCCGCCCTGCAAGCCTGGAGCGCCGCCGACACCCTTTTGGCCCGGCACGCCCTCTCGGAATCGCCAAGACCCGACGCCCTTCACGTCGTGTATAACGACGCCTTTGGCGCCCTGAGCGCCCTGCTGGTCCTCAATGGGCGTTCGGTGGCCCAGGTCTCGGACTCGAGCCTGAGCCAGCGGAGCACCCTCTGGAATCTCGAGGCCAATGGTCTGGACGGGAAGAAGCTGGTGCTCCTGGACAGCTTTACCGTGCCCCGGGTTGACCCCAAGGTACCGGCGGTTGTCCTCTACAGGCTCCCCAAGAGCCACGCCCTGCTGGAGTTTCAGCTGTATCAGATCCGGTCCTTGGTGCCCCTGGGATCGGTGGTCGTCGCCGCGGCCATGGTCAAGGACGTTCACTCGTCGACCCTCGAAATCTTCGAACGAATTCTGGGGGCCACGGTGACCGACCTGGCCGAACAGAAGGCTCGCCTCATCCGGGCGACGGTGGGGGCCCGGACCCTGCCGCCCAACCCCTACCCCAGCCGCTGGTCCGTTCCGGCCCTCCAGATCGAGCTGATCAACCACGCCTCGGTGTTCAGCCGGGAGGGCCTCGACGGGGGAACCCGGCTTCTGCTGAGCCACTTCCCGAAGATCGGGCCCGGCGTCAAGACCATCATCGATCTGGGATGCGGAAACGGAATCCTGGGTCTGGCGG
>JAHFSN010000231.1 GCA_023265735.1 Spirochaetaceae bacterium
CTTCCTGACGGCGTCAGGTCACCGAGGGACCCCAGAACCCGGTGGATAGCCTCGGGGGTGGCGTCGATCCAGAGGTGAACCTGCCACCGCTGGGAAGCAAATCCATCGCGAAAATACTGGTCGACGCTGAAGTGCACAGGGCGCTCGAACCGCTCGGCGAGGACGTGGAACGATCGAATCCTGTCGAGCCGAAAGAGGCGCGAGGCCTTTCTCAACTGGCAGAATCCCACCAGGTACCAGTGGCCCTGAAAGCCCGTAACTCCGTAGGGCTCCACCACCCTGGTGGTGAGTTCCTGCGACACGTACTCCAGCTCCACGCAGAGCTGTTCGGCCACCGCCCGGCTCAGGTGGAGCAGGGTCGCCGGAGGGACCTGGGGCGCCTTGGCCTCCAGGTCCAGCACGGAGACGGTCGAAAGGCCCTGCACCCTTTCCCAGGTGGTCCGGGGAAGAACTCGGGTGATTTTCGAGAGGGTGGACTCCACCGAGTCCCGGGGGAGGGACACCTGCAGCCAGGCACTTCCCAAGAGCCCCAGGATCACGGCGCAGGCCTCGTCCTCGGAAAAGATCAGAGGAGGCAGCCGAAAGCCCGGACGGATCCGGTACCCACCGAACCGGCCCGGCACCGACTCGACGGGAATCCCGATGTCCTGCAGCTTCTGGATGTAGCGGCGTACCGAGCGCACGTCGATTTCCAGGCGCTCGGCCAGCTCGGGACCGCCGATCGACGGCCGCGACTGCAGCCACTCCAAAACCGTCAGAACCCGGCCCGTTGGGTGATACATACCTATCCTCGAAAGTTTTTGAATGAGGACCGAACCTGTCCTCCTGTCTCTTTATACTCCGCCTATACCGCCGTGCAACAGGCGGAAAAGGAGTGAATCATGCGAATTCAAGATGCGGTGGTGCTCGTGACCGGGGCCAACCGAGGAATCGGCCTGGCCTTTGCCCAAGAGGCCCTGGCCCGGGGCGCCCGAAAGGTGTACGCCGCGGCCCGGGACCCCCGGAAGGTGACCCTGGCCGGAGTGATTCCCGTGGCCCTCGACGTGACCAACGCCGACCAGGCCCACGCCCTGGCCCGCGACCTGTCCGACGTTTCCCTGGTGATCAACAATGCGGGCATCCTCGAGGTGGGCGGGCCCCTGGGTGACGGTGGCCTGGAATCGATGCGCCGCCAGCTCGAAACCAACCTCTTCGGTGTCCTGAACGTCACTAGGGCCTTCGCGCCCGCCCTGGTGGCCCACCAAGGCGGGCTGCTCAACGTGGTATCGGTAGGGTCCTGGCTGGCGCACCCGGCGGTGGGCAACTACGCCACCACCAAGGCGGCGGTCTGGGGCCTGACGAACAACCTCCGGTGCCTCCTGGAACCCCAAGGCGTCACCGTCACCGCCCTGCACATGAGCTACGTGGACACCGACATGACCAAGACCATGGACGTGCCCAAGCTGACCCCCGAGGCCGTCGCGAAAGCCGCCTTCGACGGCCTCGAGGCCGGGCGGAAAGAGGTTTTGGCCGACGGGTTCAGCCAGGCGTTGAAGGCAGGCCTCGCGACTCCTGACGCCCTCTACCTGGGAGGAAAGTAAGTCCGGTCAAGAAATTGACTTTATCTCCTTCGAAAACGAGAATTCTCGGGTAGAGTGAGAGATACCTATGAAACTTCGTTGGGTCCTGGTTCTCTGCGGCTTGGCGTCGGTGTTCTCGTGTTCGAGCTCGGGCCCTGAGCCGTTCGTCTTCCAGATGGACTGGACCCACGAGGCCGAGTTCACGGGGCTCTACGCGGCCCAGGACCAGGGGTACTTCCGGGACGCCGGACTGGACGTGAAGCTGGTCGAAGGCCCCGCTGGCACCGACGTTCCCGGGATACTCGCCTCGGGCCGGGCCGAGGCGGCCCAAATGGGGATGACGATGTACCTCTCCGCCGCCCGGCGCGACCCCGACCTGGTGGCCGTCATGGCCACGCTCCAAAGCTCGTCGCGGGTGCTGATGACCCTCGAAGACCGTCACCTCAAGTCCCCTCGCGACCTCGAGGGGCTCAAGGTTGGCATCAAATCGCCCAGTTGGGCGGCCCTGGTGCGCAAGGTCATGGTCGCAGGAGGAGCCGACCCATCCAAGATCATCGAAGTGCCCGTGGGCGCCGCGGACGTCGACCGCTTCTACCGCCGGGACATCGACGTGTGGACCGGGTTCGCCACCTCGGAGCCCGTGGCGGCCGAATTGGCGGGGCACCCGGTGAGTCTGCTCTTCGCCGATGATTTTGCGGCGGGGGGGTACGACGAGCTCATCGTCGTCAGGCGCTCGTCCCTGATGAAATCCCCCGGCAAGTACCAGCAATTTGTGAGGGCCCTGGTTCGCGGATGGTCGTGGTCGGTGGACCATGACCAAGAGGCCGTCCGCCTCCTGGACCAATGGCAGCCCCGGGAAACGCACGAGTTCCATACCCTTGCCTGGAAAGCCCTTCGTCCCCTGGTCTCCACAGGAAGGGTCCCCATTGGCTGGATTGCCACCGCCCGCTGGCCCGGCGGCGCCGACTTCACCACCGATCTTCTC
Organism: Spirochaetaceae bacterium; assembly: GCA_023265735.1. Classification (GTDB taxonomy): domain Bacteria; phylum Spirochaetota; class Spirochaetia; order JABEVK01; family JABEVK01; genus JAIFLN01. The sequence continues at coordinate 2,545 of JAHFSN010000231.1, forward strand.
GAGCGGCCCTGATGTCCGACCACCCCCGCTCCCGCATTCGAACCCGGCTGCTCTTCTGGTTCTTGGTCCTCCTCTTGGTCCCCATGACGGCGACCAACCTTGTCTTCGTCGTCCTGTCCTGGAACGCGGCCCAGGCCCAGGTGTGGCGCCAGCTCTCGTCCGTGGCGTCGCTGAAGGAGAACTCCATCCAGACCTGGACCTTTCGGCTGTCCCAGTCGGTGACGGCCATGAGAACCAGACAACGGCTGGGCCAGGGTCACTTTGTGCCGCCAGAAGCGGATCTGAGAAGCGAGCTCGCCTTGCAGAACCTGTTCGAGGAACTGTACGTGGTGGAAACGTCGGGAAGGGTCGTGGCCTCCACCGAGAGGAAGAATGTTGGAAAAGTCCTCGTCGCCAAGGAGTATTTCCCGGGGCTCTTCACCCACGGCTTTGTGTCGCCCCCCTTCTACGACCTGACCCGCCAGACCATGCAGGTCGTGGCCTCGGCCCCGCTGACCGACCCGGCCGGAAATATCGCCGCCAGCCTCGTGGGTGTGGCCAACCTGACCGTCCTCGAGGACGTGATGGCCGAACGCACGGGACTGGGCACCACCGGCGACACCTATCTGGTGGCCCCCAACGGCACCCTGCTGACCCCGACCCAGTCCCAGAAGCGCAACGACGTGGTCCGACTGGCCGGGGTCGCTTCGATCCGGGACCTCGCCACGGGGGAGACCTCGTACCAGAATGCCTCGGGGACCACCATGATCGCCGCCTTTCGGTGGGTCGCGTCGTTGGGTGTCGTCCTGGTGGCCGAGCAGACCCGGGCCGAAGCCCTCGCTCCTTCCCTCAAGATCCTGACGATCAACCTTTGGCTTGAGGCTCTGTTCATCCTCTTGGCCGTGGTCAGCGCCCTCCTGGTGAGCCGGAGCCTCGCCCGGCCCCTCGACGCCCTGGCCACCACGGCCCAGAGGATCTCCGGGGGAGACCTCGACGTCCTGGCCTCCGAGGGGGGGGCGTGGGAACTTCGTCAGGTCGGCCGGGCCTTCAACGCCATGACCAACCGGCTCCGGAGTTCCATCACCGAACTCACGGCCTACAAGGAAAATCTCGAGGGCCTGGTGGCCCAGAGGACCATGGACCTGGAAGTGGCCCTCAACCGCGCCGAGGAATCCGACCGCCTCAAGTCGTCGTTCCTGGCCACCATGTCCCACGAACTGCGGACGCCGCTGAACTCCATCATCGGGTTCACCGGCATCCTGAGCCAGGGCCTCGTGGGGCCCCTGAACGACGAGCAGAAGAAGCAGCTGGGGTTCGTCATGACTAGCTCCCGGCACCTCCTCGAGCTCATCAGCGATATCCTGGACATCTCCAAAATTGAGGCCGGAGAGCTGAAGATCGAAGCCGTCAGTTTCGACCTGGCCTCCGTGGTGGCCCGGGCCGTGAAATCCCTGGAGCCCCTGGCCCAGAAGAAGCTGCTGTTCCTCGAGAGCCGGATTTCTCCCGGCATCGGACCCCTGGTGGGCGACCCGCGCCGCGTCGAGCAGATCCTGCTGAACCTTTTGAGCAATGCCGTGAAGTTCACGGACGCCGGGGGAATCAAGGTCGTCTGCGAACCGGGTGGTTTCGGGGTGAGGATCTCGGTGTCCGACTCGGGCCTGGGTATCCATCCCGAAGATCGACCCAAGCTCTTCAAACCCTTCCAGCAGCTCGATTCCGGTCTCAACCGGCTGCACCAAGGGACCGGGCTGGGCCTGTCCATCTGCCAGCGGCTGGTCGAACTCATGGGAGGGACCATCGACGTGGAATCGACCCCCGGGCAAGGGAGCACCTTCACTTTCTCCCTCCCCCTCACTCCCAGGAGGACCCCATGAACCCTCGGGTACTGATCATCGAGGATAACGAGCAAAACCTCTACCTGCTGACCTTTCTGCTGACCATGAATGGTTACCTGGTCGAGTCGGCGGGGGAGGGGACTTCGGGCATCGAGAAGGCCACGGCCCACGTTCCCGACCTCATCCTCCTCGACATCCAGCTGCCCATCATGGATGGCTACGCCGTGGCCCGGGCCCTCCGCGAAC
>JAHFSN010000232.1 GCA_023265735.1 Spirochaetaceae bacterium
GTCATGGCTAACTGGGGGGCCAACCATGGGTCCTTCTGTTTCGGCCACGTGGGCCAAGATCTGGTCACCCTGTGCTCCCTGCTACGGATTCCGGTCTGCATGCACAACCTAAGCGAGGCCGACCTGTTCCGCCCCGCTTCGTGGGCCTCGTTCGGCACGGCCGACGTCGAAAGCGCGGACTACCGGGCCTGCGCGGCCTACGGTCCCCTCTACGGGAAGAGCTGACCGGTGGTCCACGTCCTTGCCGTCGACCTGGGGGCTTCCAGCGGCCGGGTGGTCCTGGGCTCCTGGGACCCGGACCAGAGAAGTCTAGGCCTCCAGGAGGTCCACAGGTTCCCCAACGAGCCGGTGGAGGTGAGGGGAACCCTTCACTGGGACATCCTCAGGCTGTACCACGAGGTCCTGAAGGGGATCCGGAAGGCCGGCCAGAGCCTCCCCGAGGGACAGAGCTTGAGTTCGGTGGGCATCGACACCTGGGGCGTGGACTTCGGGCTCCTCGACGCCCAAGGGAAACTGCTGGGCAACCCCGTGCACTACCGGGACCACCGCACCGACGGTCAGGTCGACCTCCAGACCCAGCGGTTGGGCGAGGGGACCCTGTTCCGAAAGACGGGCATCCAGGATGCCTGGTTCAACACCGTCAATCAGCTGCGGGGGGCCCTCGACCGCGATGGGAGTTTCTTCGAGGGTGCCGCCAGCCTCCTCTTCACCCCCGACCTTCTGGGGTACTTTCTGACGGGGCGCCAGGGGGCCGAGAGGACCATCGCCAGCACGTCCCAGCTCCTGGGCGCGGGCAGCCGGGACTGGTGCTGCGACCTCTTCGACGGCCTGGGTCTCCCCCTCGGAATCATGCAGGCCGTCCGGGAACCCGGCACGGTTCTGGGGCCCGTCACCGAGAGCCTGGCCGCCGACCTGGGGGTTCCCGGCTTGGCGGTGACCCTGGTCCCGGGGCACGACACCGAATCGGCGGCCCTGGCCATCCCCTCGGTATCGGGCCAGCCCTTCGCCTTCCTGAGCTGCGGCACCTGGTCGGTGCTGGGGGCCGAACTCTCGGCCCCGGTCCTCACCGAGGAGGCCCGGCTGGGCGGCTTCTCCAACGAGGCCGGAGCCGATGGGACAACCCTGGTTCTGCGCAACATCACCGGGTTGTGGACCCTGCAGGAATGCAAGCGGTGGTGGGAGAGGGACGGCGTTCTTCTCGACCACGGGGACCTGGTCCTGTGGGCCCGCCAGGCCCCGGCTTGGGGTCCGGTGCTCAACGTCAACGATCCTCGGTTTGCCGGGACGGGTGACCTGCCGGGTCTGGTCCAGGATTCCTGCCGTCAAACCGGGCAAAGGGTTCCGCAGACCCAGGGCGAGGTCCTCCGAATTCTTCTCGAGAGTCTTGCCTTCGAGTACCGCCGGAGCTTGGAGGCCCTGGAACGGGTCACGGGCCAGCGTTTCGAGGAGTTCTGGATGGTGGGAGGGGGCACGAAGAACCGGCTCCTCTGCGAGCTGACGGCGACCGTGCTCGGCCGACCCGTCTTGGTGGGGCCCGAGGAGACGACGGCCCTGGGGAACCTCGTCTGCCAGCTTCAGGCTATCGGGGTGTTTCGGGACCGCTCGGAGGCCCGGCAGGCCGCCGCCTCGTTCGGGTCGACGACCATTTCTCCCGGGGACCCGAAGGAGGGATCGGTTGCCTACGAGCGGTGGTTGGCTCTCCCCGGGGTCAGAGGCTCAGTTTGACAAACGCCGGGAAAACGTGCCCAATTCATGGGGATGAATCGCACCTCTTCTGATTCGACTTGGCTCCGGCTTGTGACGTCTTCGTTGCCCGTGGCCTTTGGCTACATTCCCCTAGGGTTGGCTTTCGGCGTCCTCCTCACCGGGTTGGGCGTGGCCTGGTGGTGGGCCACCATCATGAGCCTCGTTGTCTTTGCCGGTTCGGCCCAGTTCCTGGCCGTGAGCCTGCTGGCCGCCGGAGCATCACCCCTCGATGCCTTCGTCGCGACCCTCCTGCTCAACCTCCGCCACATCTTTTACGGCCTGACTCTGCTTGACCGCTACCGCGCCCTGGGCCGGAGCCGGACCTACGCCATCTTCGGGCTCACCGACGAGACGTTCTCGCTCCTGGCCGGCCAGCCCCCCCAAAAGTCCGACAGGAACTGGGTCTTGGGTCTGACGGCCCTCAACCAGTTTTGGTGGGTGGCGGGAAGCACCCTGGGAGCCCTGCTGGGCCACTCCATCCCGTTCAGCACCGAGGGACTAGCCTTTGCCCTGACGGCGTTGTTCGCCGTCCTCCTCGTCGAGCAGTTGTCCCGAGGCTTCCGGATCTCCTCCCTAGCGGGGGCCGTGGCCGCGGCGGCCCTCTGTCTAGTCCTTCTCCCCGGGAAGTACTTTCTGATTGCCGCCATCGGCGTCTCGGCCCTCTTTCTGTGCTGCCTTCCCCCGAGGGTCGCGGAATGAAGGATCCCCTCCAGCTCGCACTCCTCGTGGGGGCCATGGCGGCCGCCACGGTCATCACCCGATTTCTTCCGTTTTGGCTGCCGGCCCGATGGTTTGAGAACCGCCTGGTCCGAACCCTGAGGGAGAGCCTTCCGGCCGTCATCCTTCTGCTCCTGGTGATCTACAGCCTCAAGGACACCCCGGTGACCGCCGCCCCCTGGGGTCTGCCCGAGCTGGTTTCCCTGGGAGTTGTCGTGGCCCTCCATGTTTGGCGGCGCAACGCTCTCATCAGCATCGCGGGAGGCACGGCGCTCTATATGGTTTTGGTTCAAACGAAACCCTGGACCTGGTTTCCTTTCTAGGGCTCGAATCTCGCCGTTTTGGCTTCGTCTCGGTCGCGTGCGGTGCTCGCCGTACACACAGTACGGCTGCGCTCCGAGCACTTCCTCGACTTCGCCAAAACGACGATCTTCTTCGCCCGATCTCTACGGGCATCGCTTCGCTCGCCGGCTAGGATCGATTCTTGACATCAGCGAATGGTGATTGAGATGGACGATGTCATTGCCTATTGCATTCCCAATAACAACTTAGGTGATGTGATTCTAGCTGGGAGACGAGGTGAACCGGGGATCGGCTAGGGCGGCTTGGCCGTCTTGGCGGCCCAGTTCGTAGAGGGCCGCCAGTTTCGCCACGTTCTTCTCGGTGCGGCCAATGTCCATCGATTGGGACGGCCGGATGACCAGGGCCTCGCCCGAGGTTTCGGCGGCCTCGATAGCCTCAAGGCTGGCGTTGTAGCGGACCCACCGGGTGTTGATGGCCTCCACGAGTCGCGGGGTGGCCGCGTAGACGAGCCGGGCCGGCCAGGGGTTGGGGCGTTTCTTGCGGTACCCCCGGGGCCGCGTGAGGACGACCACGTTCCTGGAGAACCCCTCGGAAACCGCCTTCATCCAAGGGAGGCTGTCGGCCAAGGCCCCGTCGAGCAGCCTCCGCCCGCCGTAGCGGACCATGGGACTGAGGAAGGGCATGGACGCCGAAGCCCGGAGGACGGGGAGAAGGTCGTCGTCCTTTTCGTAGTACACGGCCTGGCCCGTGTCACAGTCCGTGCAGACGGTCACGAACCGGGTGGGGCTGGCCTCAAACGTCTGGGAATCGAAGGGGACGAGGTGATGGGGCACCGTGTCGTAGATGAAGTCCATGCCGAAAAGGCTTCCCTGGGTGAGGAGGTTCCTGAAGCTCAGGTAACGAGGGTCGTTTCGGTACCTGTCTACGATAAGGTTGTTGCGTCCATGCTGCTTGGAAACGAACGAGCAGCCGATGCTGGCCCCCGCCGAAACACCGATCACGTAGGGGAATTCCACCCCGGCCTCGAGAAAGGCGTCGAGGACCCCCGCCGTGTACTGCCCCCGAAGGGCTCCGCCCTCGAGCACCAAACCCATCGACACCATGTTCTTCTCCCGCGCCCCATAGTAGCGGCTGGGAATCTCTGAGTACAGAGGACGAATCCCTCAGGTGACGTGGGACCGGCTTTCCTGGGCCAGAATTCCTATTAGCGCCGTGACCCGCCTTTCGTAGGTTTCCAGGAGCTTCCACCCGACAATGGGAATCTCCATGAGGATGTCTGAAGGGATGGCGAGCATGCGGGTCGGGACCACCGACCGGGCCGATACCCCTCCGCCCCCCCGGAAGAAGATGGACTCTTCCCCGCAGAAACAACCCGGACCCACCGTCTCTACGACCTCGTCCTTGTACTGCAGAATGAGGAGCCCCTCCTCCACCAGGTAGAGGTGGGGAGAGGTTCCCGTTCCGGCCTGAGGTTCCTCGCCGGTCTTCAGCTCGACAAGTTTCGCCCGTCGAGCGATCCGTGTCTGTTGAATCGAAGAGACGGAGTCGCCGAAGAGCGCGGTCGCCTGGAGACTCAGGGTCATCTTGGCCACCCGAAGCTGTTCGCCGAGGTCGGCGTTCCTTTCGATGAACCGGGTGTAGAGCTCCGTCGGGAGACTCAAGACCGTGACGAAGCTGCGGGCCCTCCAGGTTTGGCTGGCCACCAGGCCCGTGAGGGCATGGAGCTCACCAATGAGGGTCCCCGAGGAAAACCGTGTTTCCCTGCCCGTTTCGCCATGGATGGCCTCGACCACTCCGGTGACCACGAGCAGTACGCGGCTGATAGTTTCCCCTTTCT
>JAHFSN010000233.1 GCA_023265735.1 Spirochaetaceae bacterium
CTGCCCTTCCTGGAAGACCGACCCGCGGCGTGCAAGGCCTTCGATACCACGGGGAACGTGCTGTACTGCTCATCGGTGTCGAAGACCGTGGCCCCTGGCTACCGGGTGGGATGGATCGCCGCCGGCAAGTGGCAGGAGGAGGTCCTCGAGTGGAAGCGTCTCAGCGCCTCGACGGCAGCCCTGCCCACCCAGCTGGCTATTGCCCGGTTCCTCCGGGAGGCTAACATGACCCGGCACCTCCGGACCCTGCGTCGGACCCTCTTCGCCCAGGCCAAGACCCTGCTGAACATCGTGCGCACGACGTTTCCCGAGGGCACCGCGGTCCACACGCCCCTGGGGGGAATCTTTCTGTGGGTCGAGCTTCCGCCCGGCTATAACGCCGAAGCTCTCTACGCGCTGTCCATCCGCGAAGGCATCTTCTTCCGGCCCGGGGTGGTCTTCTCGGGCTCCGGGGCTTTCCAGCGTCACCTTCGCCTGTCGTTTGGGGTCTGGACCCCCGAGACGGAACGGGCCGCAGTTCGGTTGGGCGAGCTGGCGTCGCAGGCCCGGGTCTGAAGGTCCGCCGTTCCCTCTCCGATGCCCGATACAGGGCCCGGTGGCTCCTCGGGGAGGGGCCCTTGCGGTCCGGAGTCTGCCTCGCCGTGCTGGTCACTTCGGTCTTGGCGGCCGCCTGCCAGGGGTCGGGCCTTGATGAGCTCCGCCTCGCGGCCATCGGAGACGTTCTCTTGGATCGGTCGCCCGGGGAACGCTTGCGACTGGTCGGTGGTTCCACGTTCTTCGGTCCTCTCAAACACGTTATGGAAGGACAGGATGTCGTCTTTGCCAACCTCGAGTCGCCCTTTGCTTCGCGGGCTCATCGCCGAACGGACAAGCCCGCCGACCTGACCTTCAGCGCCGATCCCCGGCTTTTGACTGACCTGGCCGGTGCAGGAATCTCGGTCGTCTCGTTGGCAAACAACCACTTGGACGACGGAGGAGCCGATGGAATTGTCCAAACGATCGAGGCCCTGGATTCTGTGGGCATCGCCCATGCTGGAGCTGGCAGCGACGAAGGCGAGGCCCACCGCGCCGCCGTTGTCATCCGAGGTTCGGTCCGGCTGGCGTTTCTGAGCTACAATCACGTGGAAACCGGCGTTCTTCCCGCGGGGCCGCACCGCCCGGGTATCGCCTGGGCCGAAGTTTCGTCCATGCGTCGAGATATCCAGCGGGTGAAACAGGAAGTCCATCCCACCGCAATCGTAGTTTCGGTTCATTGGGGAAACGAGTTTGAATCGGTGCCGACATCGTTTCAAAGGGAATTTGGCCGGGCCTGCATCCGCGAAGGCGCCATGCTGGTCCTGGGGCATCATCCCCATGTTCTTCAGGGATTTGAACGCGTAGGGGAGGGCCTCATCGCCTATTCCTTGGGCAACGCCGTGTTTTCGATGCCTGGGGAAGAAACCGAATCCTCTGTTGCCCTCCTGGTTGAACTCAGGCATAATGCATCCATTCGCGCTGTCGCCGTACCCATGGTCATCTCGCGGTTCCTCGGTTCACCTCGACCAGCAACGGGGGCGGACAGGGAGCGGATTTTGAACACGCTTCGGTCCCGGTCTCCGGGTCTCATCATTGACGAGGAAGGTCGGCTCAACTAGAGACGAGAGGGGGTCTTGGAAATGGATCGAATCGGCTTGTTCGCTATCATCGTCGTTCTCTGGGGATGCTCGGGGTCTCCAGGAGGAACGGGATCCTCGTCCTCGGGGGGGGCAGGGACCTCCGCCGCCCCAAGCCGCGCGGCACCGGTTCACTACAACCCGGTGCTGACGGCCCCGGTTGCCCCCGCCCATGCCCGATATCTCGCCGATGCGCTCACCTTCGTTCCCTTGAACGACGGGGGTGTTCAAGCGCCCAAGACGGCGGTGGTTGGCAGCCGTGTGGCCAGGTTCTATCCGATTTCCATCTTGCGGACGCTGAAGAAGGCCGCTTCCTCAAAGGTGACCACCGATGACATTCCCCGGGATAAGGGCACAGGTTGGTATTCTAAGGACTGGACGATGGACGAGCTGAAGTCGTTGCCTAACGGTGACCCCATTCCTTTCGGAACCATTCTCCCCTTGTCCGGCGGCGAGAATGGCGAGGTGTCGGGGCCCCTCTACAACCTCTTTGGATTTCAGGGGAATTTTAACAAGTTCTACAAGACGACCTTCGGCGGAAAGGATGGCTTCGTCTTCGGCGCCGACCTCTACGGTCTTCAGCAGACCCCGCTGCAGAACCAGATAGCCAGCGAGCTGTACCTCACCGCCGGCAAACCGCAGGTGTTCCATGCGGTGACCGGCCTGGGGGCCCTGTCGAGTCCGGTTGCCGAAAAGCTTTCCCAGGACCGCCTGGCCTTTCAGTCGACCACGCTCCAGCGCGACTACTCCCTCGGACCGACAAACCCCGACGACCTCGTGTCCTGCTACCTGCAGCTTGTTCCTCGGGGGGGACACAACTACCAAAGCATCTTCCTGACCACCGATCTGGCGGCCCACGCCCAGCACCTCGTGTTCGACCGGGTGCTCCAGCACATCGAGGAGACCCAGCTGGAACCGCGGCTCAAGACTTTGGTCGAAGGACTCGTCGATGCCGTTCAGGAGTGGCAGAAGGATCACGCTTCGGCCGATCCATGGCCGGCGAACCTGGCGCTCCGGTACTTGCAGGTTGCCGAAGGCTGTCTCGACCTCGCTCCCGAGGTGACCACCGAGGCCGACGAGTACCGGCGGGAACAGACAGTGTACAAGGACGTCGATGCTGCCACTGTCCTGGCCGACTATCCCGAGCCCGTACGGCATGACCTGAAACTCATGGACCAGGCGGAAGGCTTTTTGGTTTCCGACGTTTTGACCAAGGACCCGGGGGCGGTATACCGAGAGGATTTCTCGCAATACAAGCCCCGGGGGCACTACACGAAGAATGGTGTCCTGAAGGCCTATTTCCGGGCCATGATGTGGTTCGGTCGCATCAACTTCCTCATCGCGAAATCGGGTGACAAGCCCCTCGCTTCTCCCGGGGGAACCTCAGGCGACAGCGAAGCCTTGACGCTGGCCATGGAACCCACGGCCCTCCTGTTTGCCGACCTCATCTCCAAGGATCAGGATCTCTACACCAAATGGGCCAACCTCTTCGACCCGATCACGACGCTGATCGGCCTCTCGGACGACCTGAGTTTTGAGGAAGTCGTTCCTCTCTGGAAGGATCAAAACGTCGCCGATGTGGCCGCCTGGACGGCCAGCAGGAAGAACCTGCTTCACTTCATGGAGCTAGCTCACCAAAAGCTCCGGGCCCCGGCCATCTCGGGAAACTCGGTCCTGTGGGGTCCGAGCGAGGGGACCGACCGGGCGCCTCCCATGGGCTGGCGGCTGTTTGGCCAGCGTTTCACCTGGGACAGCTATGTTCACGAACAGGTTTCGCCACCGCGGCTGAGAAGCCGGGACATGGTTCGGGGCCTGGACGTCATGAAGGCTTTCGGCTCTAGGACGGCGGACCGGCTTCTGGCGATCAGCGACTATCCGAAGATGGAAGGCCTCGAAGCTCGGCTCAACGACGTGGCCAAAATCTTCTCCGGCTGGTCCGGCGACGACTGGAACAAGACGTTCTACAACCAAACCCTCTTCACGATCCGGGCCCAAGCCCTCTTTGAACCCGGTGTGGGGTTCTTCTTTACCGAAAGTCCGGCCTGGGGACTCAAGGCCATGGTGGCCAGCCACGGTACCTGGGCCGAGCTTCGGCACGATACCCTGCTCTACGTCAAGCAAGTCTACGCGGAGCGAGCTGGCGATGGGGACTTTGACCCCACCTTCCGAACCGAAGAGGTGCCCCGGCCCGTCCACTACATCGAACCCAACTTGCCGTTCTGGCAGGGGGTCAACGAGGCCGTCGAGGGTCTTCGGGCCACCCTGGAACGGTACAATATGACTGACGAGGAAGGCGAGACGGCTCTCAGCGGCCTCGCCAAGCTCTACCAGCACGCCGTTTCGATCGTTCAAGACGAAATCGCCGACAAACCCGTCAGCCGGGAAGACCTCGACTGGATTCCGACTTTTCCCCGAGAACTGGCCCCGGTGGTCATGGTCTACAACCGGAGCGACGTCGTCGCCAATCCTGACCAGCTGAGAATGGCCGAGATTGCCGATGTGTACACGAACGCTGAGCTGGGATTGGTCCTCGAAGTTGGGGTAGGCACTCCGCTCCGGCTCTTTGTGCCTTTGAACGATGGACAGGGTGGTAAGCGGATCGCCGTGGGTTTCACCTACAGCTACTATGAGTTTGGCCAACCCCTGGGGAACCGGCTGACCGACGAGGCCTGGAAGGAGCAAGTGTACCCAGATAGTTCCAGGGTCACGGACAAGCTGCCGTTCTGGGCCAAAGGGTTGGCATTACCTGCTCAATAGGGTTGTGGGAAGCTGTCTGGCCCTGCTGGCCCTGCTGGCCCTGCTGGCCCTGGGGGCCTGCTCAGTGGGGCCTCCGGTCGCCCTGTGGGAATACGGGACCTGGGAATCCGAGGGGGAGCAGGCGCCCCAGTACGCGCTTCCCCCCCTCGACCGCCCGTTTCCCACCGAAGGGAGGCCCTGGGCTGGAA
>JAHFSN010000234.1 GCA_023265735.1 Spirochaetaceae bacterium
GACAGGATGAGGTGCTCGCCTTCGACGGCGTACGCCGTATGGACGAGGTCACTGGCGTTCATCCTCAAAACTGTCTCAAAAAAGGCTTCACGATTTTTGGTAGGGAGAGGCATGACCGAAACCCGAACCACCACGATGGGCTCGTCCACCATGACAACAACTTGGTAGACCCCGGCGTCCTCGTCGGTGACCACCCAGGTCCCTTCGGCAATCTGCTGGAACACAAGGCCCATCTGAGCAAAGTAGCTTTCCAGTTTTTCTTTGGCGCCCATGGACGTTCCTTAGCCCAAGAAAACTTGTCCCGAATTGTCGATGGCCAGAATCGTCTTGCATTCGGAGCATCGGAACCGCCCGGCCCTAGACGCCTTGAGGCGCTTTGAGCAAATGGGGCAGTTGAACGTCTTCGGGAAAATTCCATTGTCGGAGGCATCGGAGTTCCCGCCTCCCTGGAAGAACTTGATGGCGTCTTCCAGGCTGTCCTTGATGTTGAAGAACTGGCTGAACCCGAGCAGCTGGAACACTTCGTACACCTTGGGCTGAATCTCCAGCAGGACCACTTCCCCGCCCTTCGGCCGGACCGCCTTCAAAAAGGCGGTAAAGGAGCCGATGCCCGTCGACGAGACGTAGTTCAGGCCTGCGCAATGGAAAATGATCTTCGTGAACCCGGCATCGATCGCCTTGGAAACTCGCTTCTGAAAGAAGTTGGAATTGTAGGTGTCGATGTATCCCGTCAAGTAGAGGACGATCCCGTTGTCGACGCCTTCCGTCTTTTGCAGACGGATCTTCAGGCTGTCGTCCTTCTCGTCGTCAAAACCAATGACGATGTCGTTGTTTGCGCTCATAATTCCCTCAATCTGTGGCAAGCCGGATCGGGACAGGTATATGCCTTACTTTGTACGCTATAATAGGCAGTGTCAAAGTTTTTGTCAAATTGGAACCTTGACCGTTGTCCTCATTAGATTTTACACTTCATACCAAGGAAAGCAAGATGATGCGCCTTTTTTCCACGCTGATTTTGTTTACTTTCTCCATTTCTGCCTGGGCCCAGACCTCCGTCTTTCAAGGCCGAGTGGACTTTGGTAGCAGTCTTGCCTCCTTTGAGAAGGTCGCCCCCTCCCCAGGGACTCTCTACTTCCTGACAGGGGCCGCTGCGGCCATTCGAATCGTCTCGGAAAACCCCTTCGTGGCCGAGGTCGACTTCGTGCAGGGCGAGTGGAAAGACGAGGCCAACCTCATCTCTCACGGTATCGTCATCCGCTTTGAAGGCGCCGCTTGGTCCAAGAAGATTGCCACCAAAAAGCCGCGCCAGGGCGCCGAGAGCCTGATCTACCCCTATCGAAAGTTCCAAATCGCGGCGCAGCCCGAGGCGGGAAAATTCCGGGTCATTGCCGTCCCCATCCTATTTTAATCTAGATCCGTCGGCTGTCCCATTGCAGGTGATGGGCCTCGAGTTCCGTGACATTGTTCATGATGGCGGCGCGGAAGAGGACGTTGCGAAGCTGGCGGATATTGCCTGGCCAGTGGTAGTCGGTCATCTTGGCCAGGGCCCGCTTCCCCAAACGGACCGGCCGGTTGAGCCCCAACGCCTCCGATTCGAGGAAATGGGCCGCCAGCAGGGGGATATCTTCGAGCCGTTCACGCAGAGGCGGCATCCGTAACGGCAGAACTTCTATGCGGTAGTAGAGATCCTGGCGGAACCGACCCGCCGCCACCTCGGCTTCGAGATCGCGATTTGTGGCGCAGATAAGCCGGAAGTCCGCCTGCTCCACCCGATTGGACCCGACCCGATGGATTTCTCCATTCTCGAGGACCCTCAACAGTTTCGCCTGAATCTCCGGTGGAAGTTCGCCTACCTCGTCGAGGAACAGGGTTCCACCCCAGGCCTGCTGGCAGAACCCGGACCGGTTCTCGGCACCCGTGAAGGCCCCTCGGACCGACCCGAAGAGTTCGGTCTCTGCCAACGACGAGGGGATGGCACCGCAATTGACGGGGACGAAGGGAGCTGCGGCCCGGGGCGACAGCTGGTGGGCCAGCGACGCCGCCAGATCTTTCCCGGTGCCGTTCTCCCCGGTGAGGAGGAGCGGCAGAGGACTCTGAGAGAGGCAATGGAGGGAGCCGCGAACCCGGGCCATGGCGAGGGACACACCCAAGAGCCTCGAAAGCGGATGGGGATGGCCCACCTGGGCGCGCGACCCGAGAATCTTGGCTTCGAGGTGGGCCGGGGCGGAATTGAGGTCGTCAGGATCAAGGACGAGGATGGGCTGCGAAATCGGGAAGAGGGGCGCAGGGTCCGTTCCCGGCAAAACCACAACCAGTTCAGTTTGAAAGCTCGAAAGTTTGGATTCCAGATCGGTCCAGTCCCGGCATAGGATGGGATGGACAGCCGGAGACAGCTTCGAAAGCACGCCGAAACGTTGGCGGTCAAGGTTTCCCACCAGAGCAACGCGAAACGGTGTTCTCTTCATGGTCCACCCCCAGGGAGCCAACCACAAATTAACACATTCTAATCGGTATTCAACCTTTTTTCTTGAGTCTCTCAACGAGAAGCAAAAACCCGAAGCCCGCGTACGAAAACACCCGGGTGAGACGGAGCGGATTGAAGAGCGATCGGGGCAGTTCGTAGGTGCCTTTTCGGAACGCCGCCCGGGACGGACGCTTCTTTCGTCCTGCCATGATCTTGAAGGCGTCTTCGGAGTGGATGGTAATCTTGACGGGAAGGTTCGCGCCTTGACGGAAGGCCCATTTCTCGCGGCCGGGAATTCCGGTGCCGACAAGAAGGATGGTGGGGGTGGCCTTCTGGATGGCTTTGAGGATGGGGTCTTCCTTGTCGCGGCCGTAGTGCCCCGTATGCCTTCCTATGAGCGTCAGCCCGGGAAAGGACGTTCGAATATTGGCCGCAATCGTCTGCACCCCGTCGTGGTGCTCCCCCAGCAGGTAGAGAGTCCGCTTCTTTTCCTCGAGGGCACCCAGGAACTTGATGGTGAAGTCGAAGGGAAAATGGCGGACAAGGGGCGAAAGCTTCAGAAACCGACAGCCCATTTCGAGGCTCTTGGACACAGGAATCACCAGCGTCGCCTTCTGCAGATGCGACAGGAATTCGGCGTCGCGCCTGGCCTTCATGAATTTGGCATAGGTGAGAAAGACAATTCGCTTGTGGGTTTCATCTTCGGCGAACGCGCGGGCGATTCGGGGGATTTCTTCTTCAGGCACGATGTCGAGGGGAACGTTGAGCAGCGTGATTCTCTGAAGTTGACTTACTGTGGGATGGTCCATTCCTGGGTCTCCTGAAGGATGGTGTTCACGGCAGCCACGGCGTAGAGCGATGCAGTCTCGGCGCGGAGAACGAAGGGTCCCAGCCAGACAGGCGAAGCTCCCTGCGCCAGGAGGGCGTCGACCTCGGCCTGGGAAAGGCCCCCTTCGGGACCAACAACCAAACCAACGGCTTCAGGCCGGGAAAAAAGATAGCGGTGTAGACTCCCCTTGTCCAGGGGAAGCTGGTGGAAGAGCAGCAGGGGCCCGGCGTTCTTCCACCAGGCGGCGACCTCCCGGGAGGGCACCGGGGCGTGGATCTCGCAGACGTCGCTCCCGGACTGCTGGGCCGCTTCTCGGGCAATGGTCGACCAGCGTTGCACCTTCTTCGCTTCGTCGCGATCCGGACGCGCGATGCAATGGTCCCCGACCACTGGAACGACCGCCGATACATTGGCCTCGCAGGCCTGCCGAATCACATCATCGAGCTTTCCGGCCTTGAGGAGAAAGGGAAAGAGGACGAGCTTGGGGCCCTGGCGACGGATTTCGGCCTTGTCCACGATACGGAACGTTGTGACTTCTTTTGTGACTCCGATCACTTCCAGCTGAAGCCGCTCTCCTCGGTCCAGCGCCACCACGCGTTCCCCCACCGCTATCCGTCTGACCCGGGCCAGATAGTGGTGTTCCTTTCCCCGGAGCTCCACCGTCTGTTCGGTGCGGCTGCCGGGGGGAATCACCAGCTGTTTCACGGGATGACCAGAGCCGGACCCCTCAGCAGCCGCACGGCTTCGACGAGGGTCGTGTCGTAGT
Source organism: Spirochaetaceae bacterium (assembly GCA_023265735.1). GTDB lineage: Bacteria > Spirochaetota > Spirochaetia > JABEVK01 > JABEVK01 > JAIFLN01. The sequence continues at coordinate 4,060 of JAHFSN010000234.1, forward strand.
CGAGGTCGACCGTGGGGCCGATCCGGTTGTTCGTCCGGTCGAGCTCCAGGCGGGTCAGCCGGGACAGGAGCCGCGGTTCGAGGGTCACGCCTTGGGAAACCAAACCGTTGACGAAGGTTTCGATGGCCTTGGCATCGGCCTGCGGGTTCTTCTGGGCAAAGGTCTGGAAGGTCCGGTTATCGAGGAGCTTTCTGTACTCGCCCAGTTCGGCGTCCGTCAGTTCTTTTTCTTTCATGACCTGGTGGGGAACGATGCCCACCTTGTCGATGTTCACCCCCGACGGCGTGTAGTACCGAGCCATCGTGAGCTTGAATCCCGTCTTGTCGAAGGGAATCACCTGTTGCACAGAACCCTTTCCGTACGTGGTTTCCCCCAGCAGATAGGCTCGCTTTCGGTCTTTCAGGGCGCCGGAGAGAATCTCCGCCGCCGAGGCGCTGCCCTTGTCCACCAGCACGATGATTCTCACCGTATCGGGGATGGTTTGGTTGCCGTGGGCCTCGAAGACCGCGCTCTCGCCGGGGATGCGGGAC
>JAHFSN010000235.1 GCA_023265735.1 Spirochaetaceae bacterium
TGGGCTTCGGGTCCGGGGGCCGCCTTCGCCCTCGAGGGCGGCATGAAGGCGGCCTTCGACCGGCAGGTGCCCGGAATGACCTGGGTGTGCCAGGGCGTCTCGGGGTTCGACGCGGTGCGCCGGTCCCTCGGGGAGGCGGCCGAGGCCCACCGCCGGTTCGCGGAGGCCGGACAAACGGTGTTCTGGGAGCTCCTGTCGTGCGAGGGCGGGTGTACCCACGGACCGGGGACCCAGCGGTCGTTCCAAACCCCCCTGACGGGCCAGCTCCGCGTCGAAGCCCGGCTCGCCGACCGCAGCCGGGCCCTCCCAGCGGGGTCGGTGTCCGCCTCCTACCAACCCGACCCCGTCGTCCGGGACTCCATCGCCGAGGCGGACCTCGAGTCGGTGCTGCGACGCCTGGGCAAGACCTCCCCCCGGGACCAGCTCAACTGCGCGGGGTGCGGCTACGACACCTGCCGTCAGCTGGCCGAGGCCGTGTGCCGGGGACGGGCCGAACCCGATATGTGCGTCAACTTCAACCGCAAATGGGCCCAGAAGAAGCTCAACGCCCTGGTCAGGACCATGCCCTTCGCCCTGGTGATCGCCGACGACGAACTGAACATCCTCGAAGCCAACGGGCCGTTTGTGCAGCTGGCCGGCGCCGAGGCCCAGCTCTTGGCCGAGAGCCTCCCCGGCCTCGAGGGGCTGAGCCTCGGGGACTACGTACCCTTCGCCCCGGCGTTCCAGACGGTCTTGGCCACAGGCGTCCCCCAGATCGGCCAATCCTTTGCCTGGGGAGACAGGCTCCTGGCCGGCTGGCTGTTCCCCATCGACGAGGGCCAGGCCGTGGGGGGCCTGTTCCAAGACGTCACCGAGGCCCGCAACCAGCAGGGCCAGGTGGTCGACCAGACCCGGGCCGTGATCCGCAAAAACGTGGAGATCGTCCAGAAGATCGCCTTCCTCCTGGGGGAGAACGCCGCCGACACCGAGGCCATCCTCAACTCCATCCTCCACACCTTCGGGGACCGCGAATGAAGGCCGCCTTCATCGACGCCGACGGCTGGCTGGTCCGCAAGCACGGCCAGCACGCCGAGGGCGACACCTTCCTCTTCCGAAGGTCGGGGTCCCGGGTGTGCGCCGTCCTGTCCGACGGCCTGGGCAGCGGCATCAAGGCATCGGTGCTCTCCACCCTCACGGCCACCCTGGCCCTGAGGTGCCTCGAACAGGACCTCCCCCCCGACCGCACCGCCAGCCTCATCATGGAGAGCCTGCCCGTCTGCTCCGAGCGGAAGATCGCCTACGCCACCTTCACCCTGGTGGACGCCGACACCACGGGCCGGGTGAGGCTGTGGGAGTACGAGAATCCCCCCGCCCTCCTCATCCGCGACCAGACCCCCCTTGCCGTGTCCCGGACGCCGGTCCCCTTCGCCACCGGAAACGCCCGCCACCAGACCCTGCACAAGAGCGAATTCCAGGTATCCCCCGGGGACCGACTCATCTTCTGCTCCGACGGAGTCACCCAGGCAGGCATGGGGAGCCCGGCCTTCCCCCTGGGCTGGGGCGCGGCCCGATGGACCGAGTTCACCACCCGGGCCCTGCGGGAAGACCCCGACCTCAGCGCCCGGCGCCTGGCCCGGCTCACCGTTCAAGAGGCCCTGCACCGGGATTTCGACCACGCTAAGGACGATATTTCCTGCCTCAACCTCTACTTCCGGGAGCCGCGGGGCCTCCTCGTCGTGACCGGCCCGCCCTTCGATCCTACCAAGGACGCCCAGCTGGTCGAGACCTTCCAAACCTTCGAGGGGAAGAAGGTGATCTGTGGGGGCACCACCGCCCAGCTCATTGCCCGGCGGCTGGACCGCCCGGTGACGGTGGACATGGGAGCTCCCGCCGACGGATTGCCGCCGCCGGGACGCCTGGAGGGGGCCGACCTGGTCACCGAGGGCATCCTCACCCTCGGCCGGGTGGCCGTGCTGCTGGAGAATCATCGGACCTTCGTCAGTCAGCCCGCGTCCCCGGCCCTCGACCTCATCCTGGCCTTCCTCGACGCCGACCGGCTTCGGTTCGTGGTGGGAACCCGGGTCAACGAGGCCCACCAGGACCCCAACCTCCCCCTGGAGCTCGAGATCCGGCGCAACATCGTGAAGAGGATCGTCGGCCTGCTCCGGGAGAAGTTTCTCAAGGAAGTCGACTTGGAGTTTATTTAGCTTCCTGGTCCCAGTGGGTCAGGGCTACCTTCACCGAGCAGACCTTGCCGGGGCCCGCCACGCAGCCGCCTTCGCAGGCCATGACCTCGACCAGGTTGCCCTGGCCCTTGCCCTTGGCGTAGACCTTCAGCAGGTTCAGGCTCTTACGGGTCAGGCCGTTGATGAGTTCGGGTTTCAGGCCCGTCACCCCGGTGGCGGCCACGGCGGCGGCGACCCCACCCGACAGGGCAAACCCCCGGCCCTCGGGCCGATGGGCCTTCAGGGGGAAGGGCTCGGCCTGGCCGACTTCGATGCCCCGGGCCACGAAGAGGGCCCCCAGTTCCTCGAAGGTCAGGACGGCGTCGACTTCGGCAGTATCGAGGGCCTCCCGCCGCTTGGCGGTGCAGGGACCGACGAAGACGAGCTGGGCCCCTGGATGGGCGGTCCGGGCGGCCCGGGCCGCGAAGACCATGGGTGACGGGGTGGTGCTCACGAAGGCCCCCATGCCCGGGATGGCCCGGCTCGCCCTCACCCAGGCGGGGCAGCAGCTGGTGGCCAAGAAGGCCTGGCCCGACGCCTGGCCGTGGGCCCACTCCTGGGCCTCGTGGGCCGCCGTCTGTTCGGCGCCCTCGGCCACCTCCTTCACGTCGATGAACCCCAGGGCGTGGATGGCCCCATAGATCTGGGCCAGGGTACCGGGGAACTGGCCCAGGACCGAAGGCGCCACCAGGGCCACCAGCGGGCGGTCGTCCCCCAGGGCCCGGACGATCCGGACCACGTCGGATTTCTCCATAACGGCCCCAAAGGGACAGGCCCCGATGCAGCGGCCGCAGAGGATGCACTTGTCGGGGTCGATGGTCTCCTTGCCGTCCGGGCCCTTGGTCACGGCCCCCACCGGGCAGGCCTCCTCGCAGGGTACGGGCAGGTGGATGATGGCGTGGTAGGGGCAGGCCTCCTGGCACTTTCCGCAGTTGATGCAGGTTTCGGGGTCGATGCTGGCGCGCCCGCCCTGGACGACGATGCTGCCCTGGGGGCACGAGTTGCGGCACGACCGGGCCACGCACCCCTGGCAGGCGTTCGTCACGGTGAAATGGCTGCGCACGCAGCCCTTGCAGGCCTCGTCGACCACCGTGAGGGGAAAGGCGTCGGGGCCGGTGCGTTCCCAGGCCTCGACGGCGGCCTCGTTGAGGTCCACAGACTCGTCCCGTTCCTCGATGGCGCTGCCCAGGACGGCCAGCACCCGGTCCCGGAGGATGGCCCTCTCGTGGTGGACGCAGCAGCGGTAGCTGGGTCGCCCTGCGGCCGTCATCTCGTAGGGGAGCTTTCTCAGCTGGGTAGTCAAGGTTCCCTCGTGGGCCAGGGTGGCGACCCGGATCAGGATCTCCCGCTTGAGGAGAACCGCTTCGTTGTCGAGACTCATGCCAGCAGCTCCCTCAGGGCGGCCACAACCTTCTCGACGCTGGCCTCGGCGACCACCCGGTCGCCCACCTTCACAAACGGGGGCCGGGCCTGACCCGGACTCCGGCACAGGTCGAGGCACGGGGCGCCCTCCACCTGGACCCTGTCGCGCCATCCCGGGGGAAGGGTCCTGGCCAGGTCCATCAGTTCCGACCCTCCTAGCACGTAGCACGTGGTACCCGAGCACACCCGAACTGAAATCCGATCCATCGCTTTCACCTCAACCTCAGAAATCACTCTTCTTTTATCGTTCATTTCTGAACGATCCTCGTCAAGGGTATTTTTTTAGCGATTTAAAGAAAAACCCGGGAAACTTCTCCCAAATCACTTGACTCTTTTTTATAGATTTATTTATATCTATATAAAAGGAGTCTAAGATGAACGCCCCCAAGAATCCCTATCCTGCCCTTGAGGAGGGTGCCCGGACCGCGGAAGACCTCGAACTGCTCATCGCCCAGGTCAAGGCGGCTCAGGCCCTCTACGCCAAGTTTCCCCAGGACATGGTTGACGAAATTTTCCGGCAGGCCGCCCTGGCCGCGAACCGGAACCGCATTCCCTTGGCCCAGATGGCCGTCGCCGAAACCCGGATGGGAATTGTCGAGGACAAGGTGATCAAGAACCACTTTGCCAGCGAGTTCATTTACAATAAGTACCGCGACGAGAAGACCTGCGGCGTCTTGGAACGCGACGAAGCCCAGGGCATCACCAAGATCGCCGAACCCCTGGGCATCCTCGCCGGAGTCATTCCGACGACTAACCCCACGTCGACGGCCATCTTCAAGGCCCTCTTGGCCCTGAAGACCCGCAACGCCATCATCTTCGCCCCCCACCCCCGGGCCAAGGGCTGCACCGCCGAGGCGGCCCGGATCGTCCGCGATGCGGCAGTCAAGGCCGGCGCCCCCGAGAACCTGATTTCCTGGATCAGCGAACCCCAGGTCGAATTGACCAGCATCCTGAT
>JAHFSN010000236.1:0-2931 GCA_023265735.1 Spirochaetaceae bacterium
CCTGCAGCTCGTGGCCCCCGTGGCCGCCGGCGCCATCCTGGGGGCCATGAACGTGGTCACCGTGCTCTGGATCGACGTGGGCACGGCGCTCTTGGGCATCGTGCTGGTGCTGACCATCAAGGTCGAGACCGTCGAGCGGGTGGGCGAACCCAAGCACTTTCTGCGCGAGCTGGCCGATGGCTTCCAGTACACCCTCGGTCATCGCGAGGTGCGCTGGGTGCTCATGTTCTTTGCCGCCGTGATGGTCATGGCCGCGGCCCCGGCGTTCCTCACCCCCCTCATGGTGGCCCGGACCTTCGGCAGCGACGTGTGGCTGCTCACTTGGAACGAAATGGCCTTTGGTATCGGCATGATGATCGGCGGCATCTTGGTGTCGTCGTTCTCGCGAAAGATCGTCCGCCAAGGTGTCTTGATGGTGGTCTCCGCCGTGCTTCTGGGCGTCTGCGGCGTGGGCCTGGGGCTGTCGCCCAACCTGGGGGTGTTCTACGCCTTCATGACCGTGATCGGCATTCTTCTGCCCGGCATGTTCACCCCGTCGACCACCCTGCTGCAGAACCACACCGAACCGGCGTTCATGGGCCGGGTGTTCGGCCTGGTGGCGTTGACCCAGACCCTGGCCATGCCCCTGGGCATGGTCATCTTCGGTCCCCTGGCCGACACCGTGAAGATCGAGACCCTGCTGGTGGTGTCGGGGGTGCTGATGTCGCTGTTCGTGGTGGCGGTGGCCCTGATTCCGACGGGGCGGGAAGTGTGGAAAGAGAGGACGGAGGCCCCTGCGGCGCCGAGCGAGACGGCGGCGGAGTAGAGGAATGCCTGCGGTCGCTGGGCTGAACCGGGAAAAGGCCCGGTCCTAGGGCCGGGCCGAACGGAGAGGGACGAGCTTACTGGACGGCTGCGGTCTTTTTCTTGGCCCGGGGTGCGTTGAGGACCACGATGCCGAGCTTTTCGAGCTTCTGGGGCTCGTCGGCGAAGGCCACCCGGGCGATGGCCCGGAGCTCGCCCACCCACGTGTCGAACTCAGCGACCTTGGCGTCTCGGACGACGGTGGCCTGCTGGGCTTCCCCCGACTCCTTGGCCTGGGCCTGGAGGGTTTGGCGGACCCCCTCGACCAGGGCGGCCTCGGCGGCCAGCTTGGCCGGGGTGTACCCGAACCGGGCCAGCCGGTCACCGAACCCGGCGTTCAGGTTGGCGTAGAAGGTGGACGCCGTAGCGATCGGGTGCCAATCCTACGTGACAGCCCTCGACCGTCCCTTCTTTCCTAATTCTCCCGATTTCTCTAGCATGCTCTTATGACAAGTCTTTTAGGGAAGTTTCATCTCCTTTTGGTGGGGTTCTGTCTTGGATCCGCTCCGATATGGGCAGAAAATTCAACTCTCAACCTCAACGGTTGGTCCGCTCAAGTTGAGTTTCCTGTCCATTCAGGCCGGAATTGGCAGGCCAAAAAGGTGGTCGTAGCGTTGCCTGGAATCATCGGCAATCGTGATCTGGAGATTCCAGATGTGGTCTACGAGGATTCGGGGCGGGTTCTATCATCAGGCCAGGGTGATACACCCATCGAGATCCGCGGCGTGAACGGTTTCCGGATGAGGGTTCGTGCCTACGGTTTCGGGCCTCGGGGACTCGACCTCGGCGGCGTTGTGCTCCTTCCCGAGTCACTCGGGAGCGTTCCTGTCGACTATCCCTACGGTGCGGTGCATCTCGAACCCGACGGGTCGCTTCTGACCGAACCTTCCGCGGGTATCGTTGTCATTCCAACCAAGCCTTTTGCGATTTCGGCTTCAGGGCTTGTTTTCGACCGATCCGGACTGACGGTACCGCGAGCGACAACAGTCCTTCCACTTTCGAAAACGGGAATCCCGATTGGCCGGCAGGTCTTTCTTTCGGATGGAACGCGGGTCGTTTCCGATGGAGCCGACCGATCGTCTCCTCTGAGTTTTGACGTTAACGGGATTCTGATCACGGACGTTCAGGGTTTTCGAATGACAGAGAATGGTCTCGCGTTCGCCGGTCAGGTCCAGCTGCCGAAGCCGTTTCAGGATGCCAGCGTCGGGTTCGAGGAGGGTTTGGTTCTCCATGATGACGGGGTCTTGTGGCGGGCGTCGATGAATGATCGGCCAGACTGCGGCTTTTCGTACCAAGGGTTCGAGCTCTATTTTCCCGAATTGTTGAATTTCTCATCTAGCTCAGGGTTTCAATTCGAAGATACGAATCGCTGGGGGCAAGAAACCAAGGTCAGCATAACTTTTCCCGACACTCTAGGCGGTGGCCGGATGGAATTTCAGGATTTGACGATCAAGCCTGATGGAGGTCTGGACACATATGGTTGGGACACTCCCGTGACAACCATTTTAGGAATGCCGTTGTCTTTCAAAAAGATCGGTTTCGACGAAAAGGGTTTTTGGGGAAAGGATGGTTGGATGGTCCTTCCGAAAGACTTTTTGAACGGCCAAATCGGTAGCGGCCTTCCTGTCAAGATCTTCAAAGTGGACGGTCAGGGCCGCGTACTGGATTTTCAGATTGAACTGTATAACTCGGATTCATTACCGGTGAACGACTTTTTTTCTCTCGAACAAACCAAGATTTCTTATCGGCAAGCCAAACCTGGCGACCAAGTGCAGCTTTTCGCCAGCGGGGCGCTCATCCTTCCCCAATCCTTGGGCGATGTTTGGCAATTGCAGGTGACCGAGCTCCCCATGGATCTCTCTGGCTCTCGGTTCGTTCCTGAAGACATGAAAATCGCACCGCTGCACTTTACGACGGGGGGCCTGACGTTCGATTTGTCTTTTGTAAAAGCCAGCCCACGCTTTGATTTGAGATTCGAGGGATCGGCCCAGGCCTCTGGTCCTGGATTTGTTCCTCCCAAAGGAACCTCGAAGTCTTGGAAGGTGACCAGTTTTCGGCTAGACCCGGAAGGAAAACTGGCAGTGGTCA
>JAHFSN010000236.1:2941-4563 GCA_023265735.1 Spirochaetaceae bacterium
GAAAAGGGTGTCTGGCGACTGCAACCCTATTCCGGCCTCGGAGTTCCGGTCTCCCTGAGGGTGGTCGTCAAAAAGGTCGGCGTCTCGGGACATTCCGAGCCTTCGGACGAGTCGGTGGCCACGCCCCTGTCTGTCGGAACGGTCTTGGTGGTGGATGCCAAGTCATCCGAAGCTGATACCGTGGATGGCCTGACGGATGACTGGTATCATTACAAGGCAGGCCGCCAGAATGGGTGGATCTTCGGAGCTCTTGTGGACATCCTTCCATGAAATCGATCTTGCTTACTCTTTTGATCGTCCTCGGATCGGCGCAGGCCGTGTGGTCAGACGCTTGGCAAATGGTGTACGCCACTGTCGAGAACAAGGACTTCGATGGATTCGTGAGCGCGATCGGCAGTATCGACCTTGGTTTCGGCGATTCAAAGTCCGATGTCAACTATCGTTTCGCTCTGGGCAGGATGCTGGTTGGGTTGCCGCCGAAGTTTCTCCAGGTTTGCCTCGACAAGGGATTTGACCCCAACGTTGTCTTCACCGTCGATTATCGCTCCGAGACATCGTGGCGGTCCCTGTATTTTCATGGCACCTTTGTGTACCAGGTTTTGCTTTCGAACCGAAAGGAGCTCCTGTCGCTGGTGAAACCCAGCGACGAGGCGCAACGGATTTGGAACGTTGACGCTGACTTTGAGAAAGGCACACTGACGAGGCTCAATAGCGAGACGCTGAAGATGGCCGCCTTGCGAATGGGCGACAGCGATTCCTTGGCTTTCGCCGCGACATTGAAGGTGCCGGCGGATCCGAAGCCGGACGACTCCCTTCTCGAGGGAACTATCAACGACGACGGGGTGCGGGCTCGCGCAGGCGCGGGAGTCACATTTCCTGTTGTGGCCAAATGGGACCAGGGGACTTCCGTCACCGTTCTTGAGGCGGGACCACCACGGTTCGTGAACCGCGAGCCTTGGCTCGACCGTTGGTTTCGAGTGAGCGTGCAGGGTCAGCCGACCGGCTGGGTCTGGGGTCGCTACCTCGACCTGTCCTTTCCCCACGGCCAAGAACTGGATGGCGATTTTCTCGTGGATTTTATGCTCCTTAAGCAAAACCTGTTAGACGATGTCTGGAACCGATCTCGGACCGCCGAACGCTGGCGTTACGCTTCTCTCTACGAATGGGCGGTCGCGTTGCAGGATGGCGCCTTCGTCAAGTTCCTAGTAGGAAAAAAACTCCCGGAGTTCATTTCGTTGGGCGAAGAGGGGGAGAGCCTCACCCAGCGGCTCGTCCGGAAGGGGGATATCGAAGGATTGGGTTTTTGGGTGGCCAACGGTGGTCAACTCGACTACGACCTAAAGACGTCGTACGGTCCCCAGGCCTATACGGCGCTCTTGGACCTTCCGCGGCTTTCCCTTTATCAGGTTTTCAAGAACGGCAACTACCCTTTCGAAGCTCTTCGGGAATCGCGTGGACACAATGGTGGCGGTGATTCGTGGGACGGCATGTCTAACACGGCGGCACGCCTTATCGACGACGCTCCGGTCGCTATTCTTTTGGAGCTCATTCCTACTTGGAAGAACTTGAATCAGCTCTTTGTAAGTTGGACATATTCGTATCCCGGATACTCCCGGGTCTTC
>JAHFSN010000237.1 GCA_023265735.1 Spirochaetaceae bacterium
CCGCGGGCCTCGGCCCCCAGGGCCAGGACGCGCTCGGCCTCGACGCCCAGGACGTGGGGCTTATACCTGCGGATCTTGTGGAGGGAGATACGGTCGCGGTCGAAGAGCGGGTCGGCCACCCATAGGTTCCAGGTTTCGTCGTCGATGGCCTGGATCTCGGGGGTCAAGAACGCCAGGGCAGCGCCCACCTGGGTGGCAAAGCCCAGAAACCGGCCCATGCGATCGTTGGAGTCGCCGTCGGCCACGTCTTCGGCCGTCCTGAGGTGGGCATACTCTCCTAGCTTCTCGCCGCGGCGTTCCCACTCGGTGCTAACATCGAGGGCAGCCTTCAGGTCGGCCTTCGAGCGTCCGACCGTTCCCTTCAGCGCCTCAATGCGCGGAAGGATCTCTTTCAGGGTCTCGAACTCTCGGTCCCAAGCCGCCGGGTCAGGGTAGAGGATCGTGAGATCCCATTGGTCGGATTTCGGCACGTCTTTTCGTTCGCGAATCATGGGAATCTCCTGTTCAGGGGAACTGTTCCAGGTCGGCCACCAGGGCCGCCATCCGGCGGCAAGCCCGGTAGCGATGAGAGAGCTTGTTCTTCTTTTCGGGGGACAGCTGGGCGCTGGTCACCCCTAGGGCGGGCAGCAGGAAGAGGGGATCGTAACCGAACCCGTGGACACCTTCGATAGACCTCGCGACCTCCCCGTCCCAGGACTCCTCCACGGTGAAGACCCGGTGCGGCCCCACCACCAGGGCAAGGGCGCAGACAAACCGGGCTGATCGGTCGGCCCGGTCCCCCAAGGTCTTCAGCAGGAGCCCATTCTTCTCGTGGTCCGAGAGGGTCCGGCCGGCCTCGGCCGAACCGTACCGCGCCGAGTAGATGCCCGGGGCGCCCCCAAGGGCGTCCACACAGATCCCCGAATCGTCGGCCAGCACGGGATGGGCACCACCCACGGCGTTCCAAAGAGACCAGGCCTTCCCCAAGGCGTTTCCCAGAAAGGTCTCGGCGGTCTCGTCATGGTCCCACCCCGGACGGCCCCCCTCGGACGGCAGCAGGAGCTGCCAGTCAGGGAAGATGGCCTCCAGTTCGGCCTTTTTGTGGACGTTGTTCGTGGCCAGCAGTATCGTCATCGCCGCCACTATACACGGAGCCCAACTCCTTTTTCAAATGGTAAAGCCCCGAATCGATGCTGCCCTTGGGGATACCCAGCAGATGGGCCAGTTCCCTGTGGGTCGGCGCCGCCGAGACCGAATCCTGCTGACGGCTCAGGCGATTGAGGCGGTTGCGGTACAGCGTGGCCCGCGACTCGTACTCCTGTCGTCGTTCGGGGTCCACCTCCCGTCGAGCCCCGTCCTCGGCCATGAGACGACGGCACAGGGTCTCGCCCCGGCGCTGGGCCAGGTGTTCGCGTCGAACTCGACGGCCGTCGGTCGTGGCCCGAAGGCGCCGCTGGCAGGCCTGCAGCCAGGAAAGATCGACGCCGCTGCACTCGCTGATGGATTCCAGCTGGCCGTCGTTGAGGTAGGGAGCCGCCTTCAAGGCCAGAAGGACCAAACGCCGCCGGTTGGTTCCTGTCCAGGGCGAGAGGGGGAGCCGGCGAACTCGCGGGACATCGGCCGGGTCGTCTTCACTGATCTCGGTGGCCAGGCTGTCCGCGACGAGCCAGTCCTGCCGACTCTGGCGCGACCGCTCTGTCAGAAACGTGCTCCATTGCCATTTCAGGGTTCGGAGGAGGAAGTGACGGAAGGGCAGATCACGATACTCGAAACGGCACAGAAGTCCTTCGATTCTTCCATGGAACAGGAGGAGGAATTCCGAGACTTCGTCCTCGCCTTTCCGCCGATAGCGTTCCAGATGATGGTAAGCTTCTTCGAGAACTCGATTTCGCACTTCATCGAGAGTTACTTTACTCTGTTGATAATCCAGGACTGATTGAGTCAACATGTCTATCATCACAAACCTCCGGTCCTCTTGAGCAAGGTTTGTACCAAACCGCCAAATTTTGAGACTTGAGGCGGACGAGCCGGTTGATTGTTTGCATTGGTTCACACGGGGCGCCGGGCGCCCTCTCCCAAGGCCCCAAGGCCCGGGGGCTGACAGCCTAAGCGGGGCCGATGAGCGCGGCGACTTCTGCCAGAAGCCGCGTCTTCACGTCGGATAGGAGCCCTTCACAGCTGAATCCGCTGGCGCGAACATGGCCGCCTCCCCCGAACTTCAAGGCAAGGGCGCCGACGTCCACAATGGCCCGAGAGCGAAGGCCCGCCGTGACCGTCGTGGCCGTGTCCTGGCGCAGGAGAATGATCAGCTCAACCCCGGCGACGCCCTGGAGCGTCTGATAAATCATGTCGGACTCTCGGTTCTCGGCGCCGAATCGGGGGCGGTCGGATTGATCCTCCCAGGAATAGAGGACCCTCCCATCAAAGAGGCTTTCGGTGCGGCTCAGAATCAGTCCCATGAGCTTCTGGTTGGCCAGCTGCTTTCCACCATTGATTTGCTGGTAGACGGCCTTCGCGGAGGCTCCGGCCTTCGCCAGTTCGGCCGCAGCCTCGAACGCATCGGGCTTTCCCGCCTCGACGTGCCGGAAGAATCCCGTGTCGGTGGCCAAACCCAGCATGAGCCAGGACGCCTCCTCAAGGTTGGGGACTCCGCCCTGGGCCACGATCAGGTGATGAACCATCCACGTGGTCGAGGGCCGCTGAGGTTCGATCCAGCGGACGTCGCCGAAACCCAACGACGACGCATGGTGGTCAATCACCGCGACCAAAAGTCCCGAAAGATCGTGCTGAAGGTCACCGATGCGGTCGACGGACGAGCAATCCAAGACAATGACTCCGGGCCGGGAAACCTTGTCGAGGGGATCGATCCGGGGAGAAAATCCCACTTGATAGGAGTTGATCTCGGCTCGCTTGAAGGGACCGTGGTTGTACTGCTTCACGGTCTTCCCCTGGCGGGCGAGATACGACCCAAGGGCCAGCTGCGAACCCAGGCAGTCGGCGTCAGGTTCCTGATGCCCTATGAGGAGAAAGGAGTCGTGGTCGCGAAGGAAATCGAGGAGGGCCTCAGGAACCATCAGAACTGAAAGTCAGGGTCTTTGGCGGGATCGAACTTCGCAGCCGCATTCTCGGCAAGGTTGGCGGTTCCCCAAGAGATGTCGTTGTAATCATCCACAACGAAGAGCCTGAGGTGATGGAACTTGCCGTCCTTCCAAAAGATCTGGAGGAAAGGATACTTCGGCCCCGTTCCCCGGACGATCTCGGCCTTCACGAAACCATCGGAAGTTCGGTAGTTGTTGACCTGGTAGAACCAGTCCAAGGGAACCCAGATGGCCTGAAGGTCACCGTGGGCGGTGAAGTAGACAACCTTGTACCCTTGCTGGTATGAGGTAATTTTCTGGATGGGAAGCGCTTTCGCGTACAGAGTCGATTCGGTGGCCGACAGCAACCCCGTGAGGCCCAGAGTGAAGATCAGAACAACAAGCAGTTTCTTCATGAACGTCATTCCCTCCTTGGTTAGTATAACCATGCCCCCGGGAATCCGCAAGCAGGACCGCACTCAGCTTTTGAGGAGATCAAGGGCGGGGCCCCTTCTTCATAGCAAGGTCGCCAGCATTAGAGCTTTGATAGTGTGCTTCCGGTTCTCCGCCTGGTCCCAAACACGGCTCTGGGGACCCTCGATCACTCCTACGGTCACCTCCTGCCCCTTCACGGCCGGCAGGCAGTGCAGAAAGACGCACGACGGGTTGCCGGTCATCTGCAGCACCGCCTCGTTGATCTGGTAGGGCTGAAGGATCTGCTGCCTCAGGTGCAGCAGGGTCTCTTCGCCCATGGAGGCCCAAACGTCGGTGTACAGGGCGTCGGCTCCGCGAACGGCCGCCGACAAGTCGGTGGTGATGATCAGTTCCGTTCCCTCCTGGGAAGCGATCTGACGGCAGAACTCCACATCGTCTTCGGCAGGGAAGAGCGGTTCCGGAGCGGCGATGACGAATTTCATGCCCATCCGGGCGGCCCCCACCATCAGGGTGTGGCTCATGTTATTGCGCCCGTCTCCACAGAACACGAGGGTTTTTCCCCGGAGGGTTCCCCAGGCCTCCTCCAGGGTCATCAGGTCAGCCAAGACCTGGGTCGGATGGGCCATATCGGTCAGACCATTGTAGACGGGGACCCCGGACCACTGGGCCAGAGCCTCGACCGTGGACTGGGCAAACCCGCGGAACATGATGGCGTCGAACATCCGTCCTAGGACCCGGGCGGTGTCTTCGATCGATTCTTTGTAGCCCAACTGAATGTCGTCTTTGGAGAGGAAGACGGGATGGCCTCCCTCTTCGGCAAAGGCGGTCTCGAAGGCGGCTCTGGTCCGGGTGGAAGGCTTCTCAAAGATCATGGCCAGGGTCTTGCCCTGGAATCGCTGGGTCACGAGTCCCATTCGCTTCTGCCGCTTGACTTCGTGGGCCAAGTCGAGAAGGGAGCGAATCTCTGCGGTAGAGAGGTCGGCCATCATCAGACAGGACCGCCCTTTCAGGGTCGACGACATAGAAAACCTCCTGGAGACCGACTGAGGCTATCATTCCTTG
>JAHFSN010000238.1 GCA_023265735.1 Spirochaetaceae bacterium
GTCGACCTGGCCGCCATGCGGGACGCCGTTTCCGCCACGGGCCAGGACCCCCAGAAGATCAACCCCCTGGTCCCCGTCGATTTGGTTATCGACCACTCGGTACAGGTCGACTTCTTCGGGAGCGCCAGCGCCCTGGGGAAGAACGTGGAGAAGGAGTACGAGCGCAACCAGGAGCGCTACACCTTCCTCAAGTGGGCCCAGAAGGCCTTCCGGAATTTCCGGGTGGTGCCGCCCAACAGCGGGATTTGCCACCAGGTGAACCTGGAACACCTGGCCAAGGTCGTCATCGAGAGCACCGAAGAGCCCGGGCTGCTCTACCCGGACACCCTGGTGGGTACCGACAGCCACACCACCATGATTAACGGCCTGGGCGTCTTGGGCTGGGGCGTTGGAGGCATCGAGGCCGAGGCCGTGATGCTGGGGCAGCCGTACTTCATGACGGTTCCGAAGGTGGTGGGGTTCAAGCTCACGGGCCGCCTTGTCCCCGGGACCACGGCCACCGACCTGGTGCTGACCATCACCGAAAAGCTGCGCAAGCACGGGGTCGTCGATAAATTCGTGGAATTTTTCGGCCCGGGCGTGAAAACTCTCTCGCTCCCCGACAGGGCCACCATCGCCAACATGGCCCCGGAGTACGGCGCCACCATGGGCTTCTTCCCCGTCGACGAGGTCACCGTCGAATTCCTGCGGTTCACGGGCCGCGACCAGGCCGCCGACATCACCGAGGTCTACTGCCGGGCCAATGAGCTGTTCAATACGGGCGAATCCACCCCCCACTACTCCACGGTCCTGGAACTCGACCTGGCCGACGTCGTCCCCTCGCTGGCTGGACCCAGCCGGCCCCAGGACCGGCTCAAACTGGCCGACACCGCCACGGCCCTGGCCAAGGTGCTGCCCCCCGAGGCCGAAGGCCGCGACGGAGTGGACGTCACCCTCGATGGGAAAACCGTGAAGCTCCGGGATGGGGCCGTGGTCCTGGCCTCGATCACCAGCTGTACCAACACCGCCAACCCGGCGCTCATGCTGGGGTCGGCGCTCCTGGCCAAGAAGGCCGTGGCGGCGGGCCTGACGGTGCCGCCGTGGGTGAAGACCAGCTTGGCCCCCGGGTCAAGGGCGGTCCAGGACTACCTCGAGGCCTCGGGGCTCTTGGGCAGCCTCGATACCCTCGGGTTCCAGATCGCCGCCTTTGGCTGCGTCACCTGCATTGGAAATTCGGGGCCCCTCCACCCGGCCATCGAGAAGGCCCAGGTGGACCATAACCTCTGTCTGGCTTCGGTGATCTCGGGAAACCGGAACTTCGAGGGACGGATTCACCCCAACGTGAAGGCCAGCTTTTTGGCTTCGCCCCTGCTGGTGGTGGCCTTTGCCCTGGCAGGCCGGGTCGACACCGACCTGACCGCCGAACCCCTGGGGACGGGGAAGGACGGAAAGCCCGTGTTCCTCAAGGACGTCTGGCCCTCACCCGAGGAGGTCAGCGCCCTGGTGGCCCAGTTTGTCACCCGGGAGGCGTTCCTGCGCCGGTACAAGACCATCTTCGAAGGTGACGCTCACTGGAAGTCCCTGGCGGCTCCCACCGACGCGACTTACCGCTGGAACCCCGATTCGACCTATATCCAATGTCCCCCGTACTTCCGGAATTTCAGCCAGTCCGTGTCCCGGGTGAAGGACCTGAAGGCCGCCCGCTGCCTCCTCGTCCTGGGCGACAGCATCACTACCGACCACATCAGCCCGGCCGGAAATATCCGGGCCGCGTACCCCGCGGGCCAGTACCTGCAGAGCAAGGGCGTCTCCCCCGTCGATTTCAACAGCTACGGGGCCCGGCGGGGCAACCACGAGGTGATGATGCGGGGCACCTTCGCCAACATCCGCATCAAGAACCGGATGGTGGAGCCCAAGGAAGGCTCGTTCACCGTGAAGTGGCCGGAAGGCACCGAGGGCTTTGTTTACGACGTTTCCCTGGCCTACCAGGCCGAAGACCGGGATCTGGTGGTCCTGGGAGGGAAGGAGTACGGCACCGGTTCCAGCCGCGATTGGGCCGCCAAGGGAACCTTCCTGTTGGGAATCCGCGCCGTCATTGCCCAGAGTTTTGAGCGCATCCACCGGAGCAACCTGGTGGGCATGGGCGTCCTTCCCCTGGTGTTCCTCGAAGGCCAGAACGCCCAGACCCTGGGGCTTACCGGCAAGGAAGCCTTCTCGATCTCGGGCATCGACGCCCTGGTCCCGGGCCAGCAGGTGACGGTGGAGGCCACAGACGAAAAGGGACAAACCCGGAGCTTCCAGGCGAAGGTGAGGCTCGACACCGAAATCGACGTCCACTACTACCGGAACCAAGGCATCTTGCCCTACGTGCTCCGAAGGATACTGGCCTCCTGAGATTCGACCTCGGCTTGCCGTCACGGAGGCCGAGAACGATACTCGAAAGTATGGGCAATTCTGTAAGAGCATCGACTCTCGGCTTGGTGAAAGACGTGGTCCTCGCCTTGGCCGTCGTTTGTTTTTTTGTCACATTGCTGTGGAGTATCCTTCCCACCATCCAATCCCAGCAGCTTCGAGCCCTCGAAGAAAGTTTCCTGCGCCGTCAGGAAGGCCTGTTTTCCAGGACCGTCGACAACGCTCTCGAACGGCTTGATCTGGAGGAACAGGCCCTGGAGAAGACGGGCCTTTCAGCGGAAGTCCGGCAGAGGATTCTCCTCGACGATCTGGGCCGTCAGCGATTTGGCGAAGCGGACCGAGGCTACTATTTCGTCCTGGAGGACTCCGGCCGGATACTCCTCAACCCCGGATTCCCTGACTTGGTGGGCAGCAATGTGTTCCAGGTCATCAGCCCCGACCACGTCAACCTGGGCACCCTGCTTCTGGGGGCGGCCAAGGCAGGCTCCTCGACCCGGGTCGACTACCGCTGGTACCTTCCGAGCCACTATGCCGTGGAGACCAAGACCACTTTCGTGCGTCGGCTGCCCCGGCTGGGATGGGTGCTCGGCTCCGGTTTCTATTCCTCAAGCTTCGACTCGATGGAGGCAGCATTTGTCCAGGTCAGCGAGAAGACGCTGAACGAGACCAGGGGACAGTCGCTCCTGACCGGATTGGGGTGGGCTCTGGCCACGTTGTCGCTGATCGTCTGGGTCTTTCTCAGGGTGCGGACCCTGGAGCTTTCCCTCTCCCGGCAGATCGCCGCCCTCAAGCAGTACAAACTCCTCCTCGACAAGAGCACCATCGTCTCGCGGACAGACCGAGACGGAATCATTCTCTACGTCAACGATACGTTCACCGAGGTCACCGGATACACCAGGGACCAGGCCGTGGGCGTTTCTCAGAACATCGAAAGGCACCCCGACACGCCCCTGGCCACCTTCCGTGAGCTGTGGTCCACCATTCGCCGCGGCGATGTCTGGCAGGGAACGTTGAAGAACAGGAAGGCCGACGGCACCTCCTATTACAAGTGGGCCACCATTGTCCCCATTTTGGACGAGGCGGGGGCGGTCGTCGAGTACCTTAGTTCCGGTCATGACATCACCGAAGTGGTCGAGAACCGTCTTCGCCTTCAGGGCCAGTTCATGACGGACCCGTTGACGGGACTGGGCAGCCGGTCGAAGCTGCTGCTGGATCTCGAGGCGGCTTCCCAGCCCAGCCTAGTTCTGGTCGATATTGTTCAGTTTGTCGAGCTCAATCGGCTCTTTGGGACCCGGACCGGCGACGAGGTGCTGCGCCAGCTGGCGGCCGCCCTGCTGGACGTGGCCGACCGCTGGCGGGCCCAAGTGTACCGGCTTCACGCTGACACCTTCGCGCTGCTGAGGGAGACGGTAGGCCAGATGGAGCTCGTGGCCGACGTGGAGGCCTCGGCCGAGAGGCTGCGGACCTTCACCGTGCCCGTGGCGGACCAGACCGTGTCCCTCTCCCTCCGGTTCGGTGTCGGCACCGGCGGCTCCGACGTCATGCTGAAGGCCGATGAGGCCCTGGCCCGGGCCCGGGCCCGAAGGGTTTCGATCGAGGTCCACAATGCCGACGACGACAGCAATTCCGATTACGCGGCCCGGCTGGAAGTCCTGGAAACCCTGAGGTGGGCCCTGGAACACCACCGGGTCATTCCCGTCTTTCAGCCCATCGTCAGTCTTTCGGGTCCCCAGGCGCCCAAGTACGAATGCCTCATGCGGGTCGAAGGACCCTCGGGAGACCGGCTGTCTCCCGGGGCGTTCATCGGACTGGCCAAGGCCGTGGGTCTGTATCTTCCCCTCAGCCGGGAACTCTTTCGGGTGGGCATAGAGGCGGCCGCGGACCACACCTTCGATTTCTCCGTTAACCTTACGATGGAGGATATCCGGAGTCCCGAAACCATGGACGTCCTTTTGGCCCTCGTGAGGCGCCATGGCGTGGGGTCGCGGCTGGTGGTCGAGCTGGTCGAAACCGAGGAATTGGAGCTGGCCGACAGCACCGAACGGGTCTTTGAGGCCCTGCGCAGCGAGGGAGTCCGATTTGCTGTGGATGACTTTGGGGCGGGATATTCGAGCTTCGACTACCTTTTGCGCCTCAGTCCCGCCTTCGTGAAGATCGAC
>JAHFSN010000239.1 GCA_023265735.1 Spirochaetaceae bacterium
CCGCCGCCGGTGGCCGGAATGGGGGCGTGCCAGGTGCCGGCCCGGATCCGGTCGGCGGCCTCGGCCAGGCTCTCGAGGGGCCGGGTCAGGGACCGGCTGAAGGCCACGATGAAGGCCACGCCCAAGAGGAACGCCGCCAGGGCAATGAGGAACGAGGCCCCGGTGGTGTTCATGGTCGCCTGCCGGATGAGGTCGGTGCCCAGGCCGACTTCGAGGGCCCCGCGCACCCGGTCCAAAATCACTAGGGGAACGACCACTTCAAGGACGTCTTCGGTGCGCGACTCCGACCCCAGGACGATGATGGGGGTCCTGCCGGCGTCCACGGCGCCGATGGCGGTGCCCAGGGCTCGGTGGATGGCCGGCTGGGTGGCCGTCTCGCCGATGTGCGTGGGATCCGAGTGGGCGAGCACCCTTCCGTTGGGATCGACGATCATCAGAAAGGTGATCTCGGGGGCCTGGCCGGCCTCGCCCACCACCCGGGCCAGGCCGGCTCCGTTGAGGATGAGGGCGTTTTCGGCCGAGAGGGCGTAGGCCTTGGCCAGGGCCAGCCCCTCGTCCCGGAGCTGCTGGATCAGGAGCTCCCGGTCCCGCAGGGCCCCCAGGGCGGACACCACGGCCATGAGGAGGAGGAGAAACAGTGCCAGAAAGAGCACCATCCGGTTGCGGAGCTTGATCTGAGGGAAGAACAGAGGACCGACGGGCGGGAGCCTGATCACAGCCCATCGTAAACCCAGTCTCCGCATCGTGCACGGAATTAGTGCAAATGCTGGATTTCAGGTCAACGAAGTCCCCAAAAGGAACCGACATTTTCCGCCGGGCCCTCCCGGGCGATAGTTTTTGGGCAAAAAAAAAACCGCCTGAAGTGGCGGTCTTTCTGGACGATCCCGGATTTGAACTGGGGACTTCTACCGTGTGAAGGTAGCACTCTAACCACTGAGTTAATCGTCCGATGCGAGCAAAATATCGGCAACGGGCCAAAAAGTCAAGCGGGCCGGACCCTCCGGCGGATCCTCTCTTTGAGGCTTGGGGTGGGCTTGTGGTCCCGAAGGACCTGTTCGTAGAGGGCCTCCACGCGTTTGGCCATCTTGCTGGCCGTCCAGTTCTGGGCGTAGGCTAGGGCTTCCGCCGATTTGGCCCGGTAGAGCACCGGATCCTTGAGGAGTTTTAACACGGCCTCGGCGAAGGCCGTCACGTCCTCGTCGACCATGAATCCCCCGTTGTCGCCGGCCATCACTTCTCGGGTGCCCATCTTTCCCACGGCCACGGCGGGAGTGCCGCACATCATGGCCTCGATGGTAACCAGCCCCTGGGTCTCGGTCACCGAGGCAAACGTGAAAACCTCGGCCAGGGCGTAGAGGTGCTTCAGCTCCTGGTAGTCCACGTAGCCCAAGCACAAGACCGCCTGGGAAAGGCCCTTTTCCGCAATGTGGTTCTGGAACGTTTCGAAGTACGGACCATTGCCGGCCACGACTAGCAGGGCGTTGGGTTCGGAAGTCAGGACCTTTTCGAACGCGTCGAGCAGGAAGTCCATGTTCTTTTCCTGGCCAACTCGTCCTACATAGAGCAGGAGCCGGCGGCCCCTCATCTGGGGGAACTGGAGGAGCCAGCGCGAATTGACCTTTTCGTCGTCCTTCGTGATGCCGCGGAAGTCCTCGTCGGGAATGCCCGTGGGCACCACCGTGATGGGACACGTGATGCCGTAGCTCACCAAGACGTCCTTCATCGGCACCGTCGGAGCAATGATGGCATCGGCGTGCTTGAACCATTTGTACGTCAGGGCTCGGGCGGCCTTCTGGCCGAACTTCTTGCTCATCCAGGGAAAATAGTAGGAAACGTATTGCTCAAAGTAGGTGTGGCAGGTCTGGATCATGGGGATTCCATGCCGCTTGGCGTACACCTTGGCCATGAAGGCCGTGGCAAACTCCGTCTGGACATGGAGGAGGTCAGGCGCAAAGGTATCGAGCTCGGCGAAGAAGCGAAATCTCTCCCAGGGAACCACGAGGCGATCCTCGCGGCTGAAGGCGAGGCCGAAGGATTGCAGCCGCCGGACCCGCGGGTCGTGATGGTGGAGCTTTCGCTGTTCTTCGGTAACGGGATATTCGGGAACCCAAAGGCGAATGGAATGGCCAAGCTTGGTCAGCTCGTTCATAAAAACATTAGTCGACACAGTGACCCCGTTGATCCGAGGCCAGTAAACGTCCGAGGTGAATGCAACCTTCATGTCCTGTCAAACTAACATGGATTCAAGGTGGCGGGCAACCTTTCGGGGGAAAGCGGGGGTTGGACAAAAAAAACCGGCCCTGGGGCCGGTTGTCTACCTCCTACGGGGATCGAACCCGTGTTGGTGGAATGAAAATCCACTGTCCTAACCACTAGACGAAGGAGGCATGGCACGAAGTTGTGTTTTCCCCGGCATCTGTCCGCTTTGCCTGCGCCTCAGACATCCTCGAATGCTCACGTGTCAAAGACACGCTCCGCTTCTCGGTATGCCTTCGGCTTGTCAAACCGAACATCTGCTCGTGGAAAACGCAACTTCGAACAAAGCGTCATCCACGCGGGGTGTTGCTCGTCCCATTCGCATTGGCTTCGCCTTGCGACTCGGGAAGAACTTGTTGGTGGTCGTCGGGGCTCCCGGGGGAGGGAGAGACTGAGCCGGACAGGATTCGAACCTGTGACCCACGCCTTAAAAGGGCGTTGCTCTACCTGCTGAGCTACCGGCCCGACGAACGGAAACAAACTATAGGGATCTCGCATCCCTTTGTCAAGTGAGGAGAAATCTCACCGAATTCGCGTGGACGGCTAGAGATGAACCCCCAGGTCGACGGAGAGGGCGGGGCGGGGCGTGGCGCCTGAATAGCGGCCCAATTCGTCGGTGGAAATGGCAAGGTTGAAGTCGACGGCCATGACCTTGGTGCCGAGCCCGAAGGTGAAATAGCCCTGGTTGAGGCCGGTTCGGACGGAGAGGAAATCCAGAAAATGAGCTTCGACACCCAGGTGGGTCCAAGCCCAGAACGAAGGCTGGGTGTACTGGTCCATGAGGGGAACCTGAAGGTCCGCACTCAGGGTGGTCTTCATCGTGGGAGTGAGGGCGCCCATGTCCGGGGAATAACTGGTCCCCAGGGCCACGACCATCGGGATTCGGTAGACGGTGCTGCTGGCTGAATTGCCCGTCAGGGGCATCCCCGCGCTGGCCGTCCATTGGTTGAAGGAATAGTCGTTGAAGTTGATGACAGTACTGCCGAGGTCGCGGATCACCAGACCAGTTTTGAACCTGTCGTACTCCCAGCGGGCCCCGACGTCTAGTCCCAGCCCAAAACCGCTGGAAATCGTGCTGCCCGTGAGATTCTTCACCAGATCTGAAACGGTTGGAGTCGAGTACGACACCTGTTCGGGCCGGGCGTCAAACCCAAACTTCAGCTTTCCGAGGGGGACCTCAAAGGGCCAGGCGTAGCCGATGACACCGACAATCGATTGTCGGGTCTTGAACGTTGACCCAAGGAGTGTGAGGCCTTGCCCGTAGGTCTGATCCTGGATGAGAAGTCCTCCTCCCCAATTGTTGCCCACCCATCCCCCCCCGACCGTTGCTTCGGCTCCCAGACCCGTCGTGGTCAGGAAGGAGTTGAGCATCTGAGAGTTGGGGTTGGTGCTGTCGGCGACATTGAGGTTCATGAGGGTGTCACGGTTGGCCAAGATCTTGTTGAGGCCCGAGGGGGAAACAAATCCCAGGGCGCCCACCTGGAGCACCGTGAGGCTGGTCTTGTCGGTGGCAAAGGCCGCCGGGTTGGCAAACAAGGCGTCCCACCCCTCGGTATTCGCCGCCCAGACGCTCCCCTGGCCTCGGAGGGCCGACGATACGGGGGTGATGGGCTCCAGAAATTTCTGATCAAGAGACCATCCTGGTCCCGAGAGGAGAATCAAGAAAGGCAAGACAGCGCGAAGTTTCTTCATCTTCTTCCTCAAGGGATTAATTGCTTGCCCACGTGCACGTAGGCAAAAATGTTCGACGATGGGTTCACAGAAGCGTTCAGGGCGCTGTCGAGGTCGGACATCGGTTGGGCGCTTGTCGATGGTGTGAGGGGGACGCCACTAACGATTTGGTTTGTCATTGCCGTGATATCAGTGCCGAGAACAGTATCGGACGGTCGAAGGTGCGCCGCAAAGGTCCCGTAGGTGCACAGGACGGCAAAGATATCTGCGATCACGAGGGACACCTGAGCGAGGTTTCCCCTGTTTGTCGTACCCCAATAGGTCGCCGTATCGATGCTTGAACCAGATGCGGCCTCGGCCTGCATGGCATCGAATGCATCTTGAACTGAGACGAGGATACTCAATTCCAACGTAACATCGCTCTTCGACTGGCCGGCAAACAACGCAGTGATCGCGGCCCCGGCGGTGTTCACATCGGAGAGATTTCCAACCTGCTTAAACGCGTTTTTGACAATGCCGGATAGGCCGGAACCGAAGGTCATCGCCAGGATATCGTCCTGGGCAGCGCGGATCACCGACGCTTTGGTGGAAGAAGAATCCCCGCTATTCGGGTGAGCA
>JAHFSN010000240.1 GCA_023265735.1 Spirochaetaceae bacterium
TCGTCCACGCGCTGTTTAGCACCCTGGGCTTCCCTGCCGGGGCCATCGCCTTCTACTTCACCTGGCGCAGGTGTGGTCGACAGAGCGGGGCCTCGTTCGTCGCCATCGTGGTGGCCACGTTGCCCACCCTGGCAGCGTTCTTGCTCTACCAGGCCCGGCTGGTGCCCGGTGGTCTCGACCTCACTCCCCTGGGACTTGCCGTCACGTCGGCCCTGTACTTTTGGCTGCTTTGGCCATTCCGTCTCTTCGAGCTCAGGCCCGTGACCCGTGACGCGGTGTTTCGTCTGGTCCCCGACCCCGTGATCGTGGTCGATTCGGCGGGGCGCTTGGTCGATTGGAACGCCGCCGCCGCGAAGATTTTCCCCCGGATGGGCACCGCCGTCCTGGGAGACCCCCTGGAGCCTCTCCTGGAGGGCCACCCCGACTGGCAGGCCTGCCTGCGGGCCGACCAGACCAATACCCGAGTCATCCTTCCCCTCCAGAAGGGCGCGACCTGGTGGTCGGTGACCAACTCGCCCGTCCGAGACGGTCAGGGTCGGCTTCTGGCTCGGGTGTTTCTCCTTCATGAACAGACGGAACTGGTCCAGAGGGTCGAGGTGTCGGAACACCGGGCCCTCACCGATGGGCTGACGGGGTGCCTCAACCGCCGGGCCTTCCACGAACGGGTCGTGGGCCTGCTGGAGGCTCGGTCGGGCCGGCACGAGTCCGCCTCGCTCATCTGCGCCGACCTCGATCATTTCAAGGCCATCAACGACAACCGGGGCCACGCTGCCGGTGACGCGGCCCTGAAGCACGTGGTCCGGGTCTGGCAGGAGCAGCTCCGGTCGGGCGACCTCCTGGGCCGCCTGGGGGGAGAGGAATTTGCGGTCTTCCTGCCGGGCACGGGTCAGGAGACGGCCCTCTCGGTGGCCCAAAGGCTCTGTACCCGGCTTCGCGAACAGCCCCTGGAGTGGGAGGGGAGGGCGCTTTCGGTTACGGCGAGCTTCGGCGTGGTCGGGGTGTCTGATTCGGCGTCGACCAGCCTTGACGTCCTCTTGCGGAACGCCGACGCCGCGTTGTATGAAGCCAAAGAGCAGGGCCGGGACCGCGTCGTCCTGGGCTCCCCCGTCCCCACGGTTTGACGCACAAGGATACCGCCATGGCCATCAGTTTCCAACCCACCACCGAGCCCGACGTGGCTCGGCTTCTCCCCCTGTACAACCACTACGTGCGGACCGACACCGCGACCTTCCACACCGAGGAGATCGACGAGGCCACCCTTCGGGCGCTCCTCTTTCCCGGTTACCCCCGGTTCAGCAGCTGGACCGTCCATTCCGATGACGCCCTGGCCGGCTATGTCATCCTGGCCCGGTACAAGCCCCGGGAGGCCTACGACGGCAGCGCCGAGGTGACCATCTACCTCGACCCGGCCTTCGTCGGCAAGGGACTGGGCACCGCCGCCGTCACCCACGCCGAAGCCCAGGCCCGGGAGAGGGGCTTCCACAGCCTTCTGGCCATCATCTGCGGCGAGAACACGGCCAGCCTCCGGCTCTTCGAGAAGTGCGGCTTCGTCAAATGCGCCCATTACCACGAAGTCGGCAAGAAGTTCGGCCGCTGGCTCGACGTCATCAGCCTCGAGAAGTTGCTTTAGCCGCCGTGCCTGCTGCGGCGCGTCCCTGCTTCGTCTGATTTAATGTGAACGAAATCACAATAAATGTTGACATGGATCGTACAATGAAGTACTATTTCATTGAAGGCGATGAGTGATTCGATAATCTATTCATGAGTTGCTTTTTCCGGTCTATTCCGCCATAATGGTCGCACAGTTCGTTTAAGTTGTGAGAGGAGGATTCATGTCAGTGACTACGAAGGACAAAACCGATACGGAGTTTTCGTCCGGATTGCTCCAGTTCATCGAGGAGTGGAAGGACAAACCCGGGAACCTCATCATGATCCTGCACCGGCTCCAACAGGAATTCGGTTACCTCCCCCGGCCTGCCGTCATCAAGCTCTCGCAGCTCCTCGGCACTCCCCTGGCGAAGATCTACGGGGTCGTGACCTTCTACCACTACTTCAAGCTGACGAAGCCCGGCCGGCACAACATTCAGGTCTGTATGGGAACCGCCTGCTACCTGAAGGGCGGCGAGGACATCATCCATGAGATCGAAAACCTGCTGGGCATCGCCCTGAATCAGGTTTCCGACGACGGGGAGTTCAGTTTCGAGTCGGTGCGTTGCGTTGGTTGCTGTGGTCTGGCCCCTGTGGCCGTCTGCGGTCCCGATGTCTTCGGCAAGTTGGTTCCGGACAAGGTTCCCGAAATCTTGGCGCAGCTGAAGGCCAAGTAGGAGAACGTCATCCATCGAACGCTGGGCGACTTCCTGGCCGACCTCTTTCAAAACGGGGTCGAGGCGGGAGCTCGGACCGTCCAGGTGGTCTTGGATCAGGACGAACGGAGTTTCACCATGACGGTCATCGACGATGGCAAGGGCATGAGTGAAGACGAGTTGGTCCGGGCGCAAGACCCGTTTTCCACCGACGGAGTGAAGCATCCCCACCGCAAGGTGGGTCTGGGGTTGCCTTTCGTCATCCAGACCATCCGGATGACGCAGGGACGGTTCCAGATTTCCTCCGTCAAGGGGAAGGGCACGACGGTCACCGCGGCGTTCAACACAGAGCACTGGGACACGCCCCCCCTGGGGGATCTCCCTGCCACCCTGGGCCAGCTGATGGCCCTGGGCGGCGACCACGAGGTGAAGGTGGTGCGGCACCGGACGGGTCCGAAAGGTTCCGGTTCCTTCGAGGCAACGAGGAGCGAGCTCCGCGAGGCCCTGGGGAGTCTGGAAGACCTCGAAGCCCTGACCCTGTTGCGGGAGTATTTCCGCGACGCTGAAACGACTTTAGTGGAGGAAACAACATGACCCTTCAAGAATTGCGGGCCCTGCGGGAAAAAGGTCAGAAGGCCATGGACCGCCGGGTGGGCGGCGACCGGAGCATCGAGATCATCGTTGGCATGGGAACCTGCGGCATCGCCGCCGGGGCCAAGGAGGCCCTCAACGCCTTCGTCGACGAGTTGAACAGCAAGGATATCCGGAACGTGGTGATCAAGCAGGTGGGCTGTATGGGCTTCTGTCATTCGGAACCCACCGTCGAAATCAAGATGGACGGCATGCCCGACATCATCTATGGCAACGTCGACCCCGAAGTGGCCCGCACCATCGTCCACAGCCATATCCTGGAAAAGAAACTCGTCGACAAGCACGTCTTCGACAGACCGTCGAGAGACATCGTGAAGGAGAAGTAAGACATGGCTCTGAACAACTTTTGTCTGGTTTGCGGCGGAACGGGCTGCGAATCGAGCAAAGCCGACGACATCTTCAAGAACCTGAAGAAGTCCGCCGAGGCCCACGGCATCCAAAACCAGGTCCAGATCGTGAAGACCGGCTGTTTTGGGTTCTGTGAGAAGGGCCCCATCGTCAAAATCCTCCCCGACGAGAGTTTCTATGTCGAGGTGAAGCCCGAAGACGCCGAGCGAATCGTGGCCGAGCACTTCGTGAAAGGCCGCCCCGTCACCGACCTCCTCTACAAGACCCCTGAGAAGGTGACCGCCAAGAGCGAAGAGGACATCCAGTTCTACCAGAAGCAGATCCGCATCGTCCTTCGCAACTGCGGCATCATCAACCCCGAAGACGTCAACGAGTACATCGCTCGCGACGGCTACGCCGCCCTCGAGAAGGTGCTCTTCGAAATGACAACCGACCAGGTCATCGACACCGTGAAAAAAGCCGGCCTCCGGGGCCGCGGCGGTGCCGGGTTCCCCACGGGCATCAAGTGGGAGAACACCCGAAAGACCCCCGCCGATCAGCGGTACGTGATCTGTAACGCCGACGAAGGCGACCCGGGCGCCTACATGGACCGGTCCACCCTCGAAGGTGACCCCCACTCGGTGTTGGAAGCAATGACCATCGCCGGGTACGCCATGGGAGCCACCAAGGGGTTCATCTACATCCGCGCCGAGTATCCCCTGGCCATCCACCGGCTCGAAGTGGCCATGAAGCAGAGCCGCGAAATGGGGCTCATGGGCAAAGACATCCTGGGGTCAAAGTTTGACTTCGACATCGAGATCCGCCTGGGCGCCGGAGCGTTTGTGTGCGGCGAAGAAACCGCGCTCATCGAATCCATCGAAGGCAAGCGCGGCATGCCCGTTCCCAAGCCCCCGTTCCCGTCGGTGAGCGGCCTGTGGGGCAAGCCCACGATCATCAACAACGTCGAAACCTTCGCCAACGTTCCCGTGATCATCACCAAGGGCGCCGAGTGGTTCGCCTCCATCGGTACCGAAAAGAGCAAGGGCACCAAGGTCTTCGCCCTGACCGGAGCCATCAACAACTCCGGTCTGGTGGAAGTCCCCATGGGAACCACCCTCCGCGAAATCGTGTACGACATCGGAGGCGGCATCCGGGGCGGCAAGGCCTTCAAGACCGTCCAGTCCGGGGGCCCGTCGGGCGGCGTTCTGTCGGCCCAGTACCTGGACACCCCCATCGACTACGAGTCC
>JAHFSN010000241.1 GCA_023265735.1 Spirochaetaceae bacterium
CGGGGAACGGCCTCGCCCCAATCTTGACCCAGCGGGACTCGTTCCGTAAAATGGCTAGACTTTTACCGAAATCCCTTTCCCCTGCGAGGTGCCAACATGGCCATATCCGCCCTTCAGAAGGCCCGATATTCTTACACCCCCAAACTCCCGCCCGCCCTGCGCGGCGACCTGAACCAGATCACCGTGACCCTGGGGGCCGCCACCCAGTCCGTCGCCAACCAAAAGGAACTCAAGGAGCTCTTTGCGAACACCTATGGCGCCCCGGTGGCGACGGTCGGATCCGGCAAGAATCCCGATGCCGGGAAGAAGCTGACCTTGGCCGTGGTCCTCTCGGGGGGACAGGCCCCCGGCGGGCACAACGTCATTGCCGGTCTGTACGATGGTCTGAAGAAGGGGAACAAGGCGAGCAAGCTTTTGGGCGCCAAGGGGGGGCCCAAGGGACTGATCGACGGTTCCTTCACAGAGATCACCGACTCCTTCATGGACGAGTACCGGAACACCGGCGGCTTCGACATGATCGGCTCGGGCCGCGACAAGATTGAAAAACCCGAAGACCTGGAGAAGGTCGTGGCCGTTGTGAAGAAACACGGAATCGACGGCGTGGTCATCATCGGCGGCGACGACAGCAACACCAACGCCGCGGTGCTGGCCGAGTACTTCAAGGCCAACAAGGTTCCCGCCAACGTGGTCGGCTGCCCCAAGACCATCGATGGGGACCTCAAGAATGAGCACATCGAGACCAGCTTCGGGTTCGACACCGCCGCCAAGACCTACAGCGAGCTCATCGGCAACATTGGGCGCGACGCCAACTCGGCCAAGAAGTACTGGCACTTCATCAAGCTCATGGGCCGGTCTGCCAGCCACATCACCCTGGAGTGCGGCCTCCAGACCCAGCCCAACCTGACCCTCATCGGAGAGGAGGTCGCCGCCAAGAAGTTCACCCTCGACCAGATCATCGAACAGGTGGCCAGCGTGGTCGCCAAGCGCGCCGAGAAGGGCATGAACTTCGGCGTCATCCTGGTTCCCGAGGGCCTCATCGAGTTTATCCCCGAGGTGGGAGCCCTCATCGGCCAGCTCAGCGACGTGCTGGCCCACGACCACGATGGTCCCCAGGCGTTTGAGAAGCTGACGGGCCTCGACGCCCAGATCGGCTGGCTCGAGAAGAACCTGACCGCGGCCAACGTCGCCGTTCTCAAGAGTCTTCCCACCGACATCCAGCGTCAGCTCTTCCTTGACCGCGACAGCCACGGCAACGTTCAAGTGTCCCTCATCGAGACCGAGAAGCTCGTGATCGAGCTGGTGAAGCGCAAGCTGAAGACCTGGGCCGCCGAGGGCAAGTACAAGGGCAAGTTCGCCGCCCTTTCCCACTTCTTCGGCTACGAGGGCCGCTGTGCGTTCCCTTCCAACTTCGACGCGGACTATTGCTACAGCCTCGGATTCAACGCCTTCGTCCTGTTCAACGCGGGTCTGACGGGGTATCTGTCGAGCATCAAGAACACCCACAAGGCGGCCGAGAAATGGACCGCCGGCGGCGTGCCGATCACCATGATGATGAACTTGGAACAGCGGCACGGCAAACCCAAGCCGGTGATCAAGAAGGCCTTGGTCGAGCTCGATGGCAGGCCGTTCAAGGAACTGGTCAAGCACCGGGACGCCTGGGCCATCGAAACGGCCTACCTCTTCCCCGGGGCCATCCAGTACTACGGCCCCGCCGAGGTCTGCGACCAGCCAACAAAGACCCTTCTCCTCGAAAAGAGCTGATCCCCGACTTCAGAAGCGACACAAAGAGAGCCCGTCCAGCGGGCTCTCTTTTTTTGCCTGGCCCTATTTCAGCACCGTCCTCAGGCCGGGAATACGCCTGAGAACCAGGAAGGAGAGCGCCAAGGTCACTCCGAAGGCCAAGGGAGCGACAACCACGTGTTTGAGGAGCAGGGGGGCCGCCCATTCCCGCAGGACCAGGGAGAGCGAGATGAGCACCGGGGCATGAAAGGTGAAGATGGAGAACGAGTTCTCCGCCAGCAAGTGACTTACCCGTCCAGATCCGGCCACGAACCTGCGGAAGAACACCACGAGCCCCAAGGTGAACCCGATGGCCACGAAGGCCTCCCAAAACGCGTAGGCAAACGCGGGCCAATTCAGACCCCCGTTGAAATCCATCCGGCCCTGGAGGGCGCCGCCCGTCACCATCAAGACGCCCCACAGGGGAATTCCAGCGGCCAGGACGACGGTGAACCACCGCAGCCCCACCTTTTCGGGCAGCCGGTCCAGCCAGCGCCGCTCACCGGCGTGGAGGCCGAACAGGAACAGGGCGATATACGAGGCAAAGTACGGGAACTGGAGGTTGGCCACGGACTCACCCACGGACATGAAGAGCCGAATCCCGAAGGCGGTCAACCCCGTCACCGCGATGACGAGGACCACGGTAAGGGTTCCCGGCGCCTCCGTCGTCCGGGGCACCGCGGGCCTGAGGGCGCGCCAAAGGGCGTAGGGCAGGCAGAAGAGCAACAGGGCCTCGGCAAACCAAAGGGGTCCGGTGGAGCCTACCCACGAAAGGGAAGCTAAGTACCTTCCGTAGAAAGAAATCAGGCCGAACGACTGGACGTTGTTGTAGTTCATGAGAAAGTACACGATGAAGGGGTGGATCACGAACATGTAGATCAGAAGGGGGACGCCCAGGCGAAAGAGCCGTTCGCGGACGAACTTGCCGGGGCCGTGGCGCTCGAGTGATCGGGCCGCAAAATAGGCGGCCACAAAGAACAAGATGCCCATGAACCAGGCCTGGGTGAACGACCCGTAGAGTCCAAAGAGCAGCTTAGAAACCGTATCGAGATGGTCGGGGTTGCCTTCCTTGTAGTACCAGCCGCCGAAGCCGCTGTACGTCACGTTGGAATGCATGACGACGACAAGAAAGATCACGAAAGACCGCAGGTTGTCCAAGTAGGCGAGCCGGCCTGGGGCCGGAAGGTCGCTGGTAGCCATAGGGTTCTCCTTTTACTCCCAGCCTAGCCCGAGATTTCCCCTGTTCCCATCCCCCAGAGTTCCCGTTCGGTTCCTGAAATGGCGAAGGGCTTCCTAGGAAGGGGCTCCTAGGAAGGGGAAACCGACGTCTTCTTCAGAAGCTCGAGGCGATTGGAGACGCCGGCCTTCCGGTAGATGGCCGTCACATGGTTCTTCACGGTGTGGGCCGAGATGAAGAGCCTCTCGGCGATCTGGTCGTTGGAGAGTCCGTCGAGCAGGAGGGGAACGATCTCCCGTTCCCGTTCGGTGTACCCGGCGTCGAAGGTTCCCGGGGTCCCGGCCGGGGCCCTCAGCAGCTCGCGGCCGCACAGGAAGACGATGGAACCGTTTACGAGGAGGAAGAAGAGGGGAGAAAAAGGAAGGTCGGGCCCGTGCAAGAACCTCCCAAAGTGGAACACGTCGTTGGACACCGAGAGGACCCCCAGGACGGCGAGTCCCAGGAAGAACCAGACGTAGGTTCCGGCAAAGAGCGGCGGTACCCGGTGTCGGTACCGGACAATCAGGACCGTCGCGTAGATCTGGCAGAGGGCTCCGTACAGCGTCGCGGTCAGGTAGCCGTTCTCCAGGGTGATCTTTTGGGGTCCGTCGAGGAACAGGGGAAGGGACTGGACGAGGAAGAAGAACAGGATGGTGAACACCCAGAAGGCCGCCCGGCGCTGGCCGATCGGGACCTCGGTGATTTCGTGGGAAAACCGGGCGAGGAAGCCTCCCGTCATGACGGTGGCGAGGAACACGGCTGTCATGGTGAGAAACCCCATTCGGACATCCCACCAGGGCCCGAAAGTGCCGCACAGGAGGGTCACGGTGTTCCCGACCAGGATGAAGAACAGTCCCACGAGGCAGAGGGCCAGGGACACCAGCCCTCGGCCCCTGGTCTTCCTCCAGGTCAGCCAGAGCAGGAGGAACGCCGAGGGCCCCGAGAGAAAGGCTAGCCCCACGGTCACGGCGAGAATCCACGAAACCATGGACGCCAGTATACCTTCGTTCCCTCGCCCTGGGGACCCGGAATCTCTCCTTTTCCCGCGACAACGCAGACTAGAAGATCAATCGGAGCAGGATATCCTGACCGTAGTTCCCGAACCCCTTGCCGAAGATATTGATTCCTCCCCGGTGCTCGGCCTCTTCCTTGACGCCGATCCGAACCTTCACCGAATGGTGGTTGGGCAGGTCGAGGTCGGCCAGGGTCACGCCGCTGATCTTCACACCGTCGACGTAGGCTCCTTCTTCGGTCACCGCCCAGTTCTTGAGGAGGCCATACTGGGAACCCTCCAACTTCCACCAGGGGGGAGTGAACTTGCCGCGTCGATCCCCAAAGTCCCCGGGACTGGTCCAGGAACCGACCTCCTGGTTGTTGATCCACAGGGAGATGTCCGAGAGCCAGTTCTTGTTGGTTCCGGGGGTCTCGCTCGACAGCTCGGTCACCAGCTCCAGTCGCGAGACGGGCTTGTCCCTAAGGCGGCTGTTGTTGGGGAACTTGTACTCGACCCAGCCC
>JAHFSN010000242.1 GCA_023265735.1 Spirochaetaceae bacterium
CACGAGTCCTTCGCCCGGCTCACGACCACCAGCCTCTCGGCCCAGCTGCGGACCCTGATCCAGGTGCACGTGGCGTCGGTCGACCAGCTCACCTACGAAGAGTTCATCCGGTCTATCCCCAACCCGACCACCCTGGCCGTCATCAACATGGACCCCCTGAAGGGTTCGGCCATCTTGGAGATCGACCCCGCGGTCACCTTCAGCATCATCGACCGGCTGTTCGGCGGCCCCGGCGAGGGCGTCAAGGTCACCCGGGACCTCACCGAAATCGAGCAGTCCGTCATGGAAGGCATCATCGTGCGCATCCTGGGGAACATGCGCGAGGCCTGGAGCCAGGTCATCGACCTGCGGCCCCGGCTGGGCCAGATCGAAGTGAACCCCCAGTTTGCCCAGATCGTCCCCCCCACGGAAATGGTGGTCCTCGTCACCCTGGAAACCAAACTCGGCGATGTCGAGGGGATGATGAACTTTTGTATCCCCTACCTGACCATCGAGCCCATCATCAGCAAGCTGTCGGCCCAGTACTGGTACTCGTCGGTGCGCCGCGGCGGCACCACGGAAAACCTGAACACCATCCGGGACCGGCTGGCCAGCATCACCGTGAACATGGTGGCGGAGGTGGGGAAGATCAACCTCCCCATGCGCGAGGTGGTGAGCCTCAAGCCCGGAGACATCATCCGGCTCTCCAACACCAACATCGAAGACCCCCTGGTCTTCACCATCGGGAACCGCAAGAAGTTCCATTGCCGGCCGGGCCTGCTGGGCAACCGGGTGTCTGTGCAGATTACGAAAGTCCTGGAAGACATCCAGCAGATGGATTTTGAAGAACTAGCCCAGGAAGGAGAGGATTGAAATGAGTGACCTGACCCTGTCCCAGGACGAGATTGACGCCCTGCTGATGGGCGGCGGCTCCGGCGGCGGATCGAAGGCGGCGGCCAAAAAGGCGCTGTCGTCCGCCGAGGAATCTTCCCTTAAGGCCCTGTTCAAGGATGCCGTTCCCGGTTTGACCAGTTCGTTGTCTGGCCTCGTCAGCGGCAAGAAGATCACCCTGAATCCCCCGGTGTTCGATCTCGTCGACAAGGAAGGCCTGCTGGATACCTTTGGCCAGGAGACGGTGGAGCTCAAGGCCGACTTCGTGGGTGACCTGGGCGGAGACCATGCCTTCTACCTTGATCCGTCGGAAGCGACGACTCTGGCCGGAGCCATCATGGGCCAAGACGAGGTGGAGCTCAACACCACCGGCATTGGGGCCCTCGAGGAGATGGCGTCCATGCTCTCGGGGAGTCTGGTCACCACCCTGAGCCGCAAGTCGACCCAGAATTTCACCTCGGGCCCGGTCACGGGCCAGAAGACGGTCAAGGCCATGGTCCAGCCCCAGGCTGACCAGATCATTACGGCCACCTGGTCGGTGATGGCCGACACCGATTCGTTCAAGATCGTCGAGGCCTTCGACGCGGCCTTCCTCCGGTCCATCTTGGGGGAGGGCGCCCCGTCCAAGGGAGCCGATCCCTTTGGCGGCGAATCCGCCCCCCAGGGCATGCCCCTGCAGCAGTTTGGGGCCCCTCCGGCGGGTCAGGGCGGCTATCCTCCCCAGGGCGGTTACCCCCCTCAGGGCGGCTACCCGCCCCCTGGCTATCCTCCCCAGGGCGGTTACCCCCCCCAGGGCGGTTATCCTCCCCCCGGCTATCCTCCCCAGGGTGGCTACCCGCCCCCGGGGTACGGCCAAGGGCCGGGGATGTACCCCGCCGTCCAGGGAGTGCAGCTCCCTCACCTGACCCCGGGCGGGATGCACGCCGAGTCCGGCAACATCGGATTGCTCATGGACGTCACCATGGAGGTGACGGTCGAGCTGGGCCGGGCTAAGAAGCAGATCAAGGAAATCCTCTCGATGGGAGAAGGAACCATCATCGCCCTCGACAAGCTCGCCGGTGAGGCCGTCGATATTCTCGTGAACCACAAGCTCATCGCCAAGGGCGAAGTCGTGGTCATCGACGAAAACTTCGGGGTACGCGTCACTGAGATTGTCACCAACCCCGACAAGGCCCTCGAAGGCTAGGATCTCGGCCTTTGGGCGTCGCCTCAAGGGGGACCTGCGGTCCTCGGCGTATAAGATATACGCCTGCGGTCCTCGCCCCCTTTCGGCTTAGCCCAAAGACCGATCTCCGTCGCCTTCGCCTGGTACGCAGCGGGTCATCGTCACAACTTCGCTTCGCTCGTTGGGCTTTGTGGAGGCAACTTCGCTTCGCTGGTTGGGTCTGCAGTTGACCAAAGCAGGGGCAACTTCGCTTCGCTCGTTGGCGCATGCTGACTTTCGCAGGTCGTGCTGGCTTCGCGCCGGTCGTATTGGGGCTTTTTGAGTGATGGAACTTAACTCGAAACTGCTTTTCTTTGGGCTTCTTCTATTGAGATAGCATCGAACAGACGTCTTGACCTTATCGGTCAGCCAGACCAACGGACATCATCCCTTTCAGACCTTCGCCGCGCGCCGGAGCTCGGAGACGCTTTGAGTGATCCCCTGCTCAACGATGCCTAAGATGAGTTCGCCCCGTTGGGAGTTCGGGTCCGTCACGGCTTGAGGGGACCTTCTCCAGACTTCCACGGCACCTGAGCTGGCCTAAACGCTGGTTTGTTCTGCCAAGCGTCTCAAAACCATTCTTCCGAATGGTGACTTCCATCCTCCGACGACGCCATTTTACACGTAAAGCCGAGTGACGGAACGCGTATCGGCGAAGGGCGGACCCAGTCAAAGGAAGGCCGCAGGCTGGGCATCCCTAGCGATTCCTTGGTCGCCGACGCTGTGGCCAACCGCAGCGCCGCCCCGGCTCAAACCGTTCGGCCATGGGCCGCTGATAAGGCCGCAGCGCTTTCAGAGCATTCGGTG
Source organism: Spirochaetaceae bacterium (assembly GCA_023265735.1). Classification (GTDB taxonomy): domain Bacteria; phylum Spirochaetota; class Spirochaetia; order JABEVK01; family JABEVK01; genus JAIFLN01. The sequence goes on from JAHFSN010000242.1 coordinate 2,882, forward strand.
GCCATCGGAGGCCGAGATTCGGACCAAGAGCTCGTTTCGTGAAGGTGAGGAATTGAGGAGTTGTTTTTGGTTCACTCGACAACCATTTTGATCTTGGGGCTCCTCCTGCTCGCTGCATGCCAGCAACCGGCATCCTCAAAGAATGACGGGAACGACAGCTCGACTGTGGCCTTTCCCCTTCGCGACCTGGGGCCCCTAGACAAAATTACCTACGAGCTGGTTTCCCAAGAGCAATCCATCTCGTCGGGGGAGGTCCCTACCGGCGTCGAGTTTGCTTTCCACAACCCCCAGTTCTTGGGAAAGACCTGGCACGCGTCGATTCTGGTTTGGACCCCTCTGGTTTTGGGTCCAATCAACACACTCTATCAGAAGGTGTATAGGTTCCAAGGAGACCTGTCCTTCGATGGAAAAAAAGTCGAACTCCCGTCTCCCTCCGATTCTCCTTGGGTTCCCCTGCTGTACACCGAGCACCCCCAGGTGAAGATTTTCCGGTCTCTTGATCCTTCGGCCTCATTTTTTGCGGAGATCCAGTTCGATCCGGGGGCTTCCGGCTACGGCTATGTTGATCGCAACTTCTACGACGCCGGTGGAAATGCTTTGGGGAATACCGAGTATGGGGAGATCAACTCCAACACCCAGGTGGCGGTCGACGGAAAATTGATCGTTCAATTCGGTGCCCTACCGTCGGCTGTTGATCCTGACCAAATCAAGCTGGCCGACAGCTTTCTCTCGTTGACCATGCTGACTTCGGGTCATGTGGTTCAAGACGCCATCAATTGGGCGAAGGTAGACGGAAAGCTAACGCCGCAAACGAATTAAGAACCTGAATTGCCCAACTCGATCCGCGCGGCCAATCCTCAATTTGAACGGCCTGTCCCGGTCCGGAAAGGCGCCTGAGAGGTGCGTTCCCCCGGAAGCCCCGTCGAGCCGTACCCTTTTCCTCGCCCTTCCCAACGAGCCCCTCGACTGGTATTCTGGGGGCGGAGGGGACCATGAAGTGGATTGTCCTAGTCGGACTCCTGGCGCTGGGGAGCGCTGGAGTCCTCACGGCCCAGAACGCACCTTCGGCGAGCAAGACTTCAGGGACGAGGGTGCCTGCCCCCACGGCCCAGACGGCACCGACCCCGGCGCCGGCCCCGCTGCCCGATGAAAAGTCCTTGACCATCACGGACACGCCGGGGGCCCAGGCGGCGGGAGCGGGGCCTTCCACCGATATCGGGCCCTGGGAATTCGTGAAGATGTTCGTCATCCTCGCCCTGGTCATCGGCATGATCCTGGGATTTGTCTGGTTCATGCGCAAGCTGTCGGGCCGCCAGGAGACCGGCGATTCGTCAATCCGGGTTCTCCACACGAAGACCCTGGGGGGGAACCGCAACCTTCAGGTGGTCGAGGTGGGCAGCGAGGTCTTCCTCATCGGCGTATCCGACGGAGGGGTTTCTCTGGTCAAGGAGCTGACGGGCTCCGAGACGGCCGACGCGTTCCGGCTGGCGGCTTCCCAGGGCAAGACGGGGGGCAAAACAGGCTTCTCGGATCTGCTGGCTGGTCTCATGGGCGCGAAACCGAAGATCCGGCCCGATGTGGGCGAACCCGTCGAGAATTCGTCGGATTTTCTGAAAAAACAAAGAGAA
>JAHFSN010000010.1 GCA_023265735.1 Spirochaetaceae bacterium
CTCACCGGTCCCAACGGGCAAGGCAAAACCAATTTTCTTGAGGGAATCTACCTGCTCTGCTACGGTTCGTCCTTCCGAACCAAGAATGACAGGAAACTTTGCCGGCATGGAACCCAGGAGTTTTCTGCCCGAGGACAGGGACACTTCGAAGGTCTCTCCACGGAAGTTTTCCTTAAGATAACCTCCCAGGCGAAGGAAATTGCGCTCAACGGAGAGAGAGTCCACGATCGCAAGGCTCTGGTGAGCCGGCTGCCGTGCATCGCCTTCACCCACGAAGACTACCAGTTTGTTTCGGGTGCTCCCGAGTTCCAGCGCTTCTTCTTTGATCAGACGTTGTCCCTCTTCAACGTGCTCTACATCGATACCCTGAGACACTACCGGAAGATTCTCAAGGTGCGAAATGCCCTCCTGCTTCAGGGTCGTGACCCCCTCACCATGGAAGTCTACGAGCACCAGCTGGCGACGGCGGGGCTGGAAATCACCCAGCTCCGGCGCGAGGCTGTCGAGTTCTTCAACCCGCTTTTTTCGTCGCTCTTTCGGGAGATTTCCGGTTTGGAATCAGACTGCCGTCTCCAGCACCATCCTTCGTGGAAGGATTCGGCCGTCGAGGACGTGACCCGCCGTCTGGCAGACCAGCGGGACCAGGATGCCCGTCTGGGCTTCACCGGCAGCGGTCCCCATCGGGACCGGTTCACCTTCCAGCTGGAAGGCCGCAACTTCGCCGAGCACGCGTCGACGGGGCAGATTCGTCTCCTTTCGCTGCTCCTCCGCATTGCACAGGCCACGCTTTCGCTCGAGCGAACGGGACGCAAGCCCATCCTCCTTCTCGACGACGTCCTGTTGGAACTCGATGCGGTCCGCCGCCAGAAGGTTCTTCGCCATCTTCCGCAGTTCGAGCAAGCGTTTTTCACGTTTCTCCCCGAGCAGGTTCCTCAGATGGATCAGGACCGGCATCTTCACCTTCGGGTGGACGCGGGGCACTGTACGACGTAAGATGGCGCCATGGATTCTCAGCGTGTTCAGAGACATCTGGAATCTCTCTTTCAATCCCGGGCGACGCCCGCAGTCAAGGACCTGATCCCCGTCCTCACCCGTTGGAATGAGATCTTGGCCTCGGTACCTGGCCTCCAGAAACGACGCCCCGGGGCCCACTGCCGCATCTCCGGCTTGAGCGGCGGCGTTCTCGCCGTCGAAGCCGACCATCCCGCGTGGCTGCAACTGCTCCAGTGGAACGAACAGGAGCTGGTCGAGCGCCTCGGTGTCGCGTTCCCGGTTCTGGGAATCCGAAGTCTCCAGTTCCGCCTCAGTCGTCCGGGAGACCAGGTGGAACGGCCCACCGCGGTCATGCCCGAACCGGTCAAGGTGGAGCTGAGCGCCGACGAACGGTCCCAGATGGACGCCGTTCTGAAGGAACTCGAGTCCCTGATCCAGAAAAGCCCCCCTGGCAAAAAGCCGGACTAGCCAAAGAAATGGGTTTTCGGTATGCTCTCATCCTGATCTACTTATCGGGATGTAGCGCAGGGGTAGCGCATCACGTTCGGGACGTGAGGGTCGCTGGTTCAAATCCAGTCATCCCGAGGCTATTCCAGGGGCCGGTTCGGGTCCGTGTGATTTTTGTGAAGGAGCGTTGAAAGTGAAAAGAACTTATCAACCAAGTCGGACCAAGCGCGTGAGAACTTTTGGTTTCCGTGCCCGTATGGCTACTCGTGGTGGACGGGCTGTCCTGGCGCGCCGCCGCCAGAAGGGTCGAAAAAAGCTCAGCGTTTCCGATGAAAAGAAGCCTTTCTAAGGCGGAGAGGCTGAAGAAGAAGGAAGATTTTCGGCGAGTGTACAGTTCCCCCCTGAAGCAAAGCTGTCAGGGGGCGAAACTGGCCGCTTTGTCGAATTCCTTGGACAAACTGAGATTCGGTGTCGGTTTGTCCAAGAAATTCGGGAATGCTGTTGAGAGAAACCGCGCGAAACGCCAGGTTAGGGAAATTTTCCGCCTGCACAAACACAGAATTCAACCAGGCTTTGATCTGGTATTCCTCGTCTACCCAGGGACCTTCGGGTACTGGGATAGGGAGAGGCAGTTTCTCCAGCTTCTGGACCGGATCGGTCTCCAACGGAAGTAGGTCTGGCCCTGGATTCTGGGGCTGGTCGTTAGGGCTCGTGGTCCGCTTGCTGATCAATGTTTATCGTTACGGTTTTTCGTCCCTTTTTCCCCCCTCCTGCCGCTACACACCAAGCTGTTCGCTCTACGGCCTGGAAGCGGTCAAAAAGTATGGAGCCTTTCGAGGCTCTGTCCTGACCATCAAACGAATCCTCCGGTGCCATCCAGGGCATCCGGGGGGTTATGATCCCGTCCCCTAGGAGACTCCATGGACAAGCGAACTCTGCTGGCTATTATCCTTTCGGTCGTTGTCGTTTCCGGCAGCTTTGTCGTGCAGAACATTTTCTGGCCGACGAAGCCAGCGCAGACCGCCCTGCCGGCCCCAGCGCCCGCCCCGGCAGCGACCCCGGTGACTCCCGCCCCCGCGGTGGTCGCTCCGATTTCCAACGTCGTTCCCGACATTCCTTCCCGGACCGTCGTCGTCGAGAACGAAGTGATGCGCGTCACCCTCAGCAACGAGGGGGCGGTCGCCACGTCCATTGAGCTGAAGAAGCACCTGGAACACGATAAAACCCCGGTTCAGATGGTGAACACCCAATGGGGTGGGGGCGCCGCCTTCGAGACGGCCCTCGGAAAGTTTGAAACCGAGCCTCTCAAGAGTCCGTTCGAAGTCTCCCAGCTGGGCCCCTTGGCCTGGAAGTTTTCCCGCCCCATCGTTGATAAATCAGGGAACACGTTCCTCCTGACAAAAACCTTCACGCTTCAGCCGGGGGAATACGTCATCAAACTGGAGATTGGGATCTCGTCGGCCAACGGGACGCTCCCGGTCCTCAGCCAGGACTCGGTGGCCTACACCCTGACCTACGGTCCGCAGATCGGACCCCACTTTGCGAAGCTGGACGGCAGCCAGGAATTTCGCAAGTACCTGAAGTTCGACGGGAACGACCGTAAGGAAGAAGGACTGAACAAGGAGTCGAAGACCACCGATGCGGCCTTGAAGTGGGCCGCCGTGGTCGGAAAGTACTTCACGGTCATCGGCGTGCCCGACAGCACAGCCTACACAACCATCCTCTCCAACAAGCCCGTCGGCACCGACAAAGAGGTAAGCCGACTTGCCTTCTCCCGGCCTGCCCTCAAGAGTTCGACCACCGTGGACACGTTCTATTTCTACGTGGGACCCAAGGAAGAGAAGGCGCTGAAGAAGTACGACGCCCCCGAGGACAATGGGTTCAAACTGGGCGGCCTCAAGCTGGAACGGGCCATGGAGGACAATTGGCTGTTGGGGTGGCTCGAGGCCCTGCTGAAGCTGGGACTCCAGGGATTCTACTTCCTTATCCCCAATTGGGGCGTGGCCATCGTCCTTCTGACGATCTTGATCAAGCTCGGCACCTGGCCCCTTACGGCGAAGAGCTACCGGGCCAATGCTGCCATGCAAAGCCTGCAGCCCAAGCTGAAGGAACTGCAGGAAAAATATAAGGACGATCCGAAGAAGCTCAACGAGCAGACCATGGCGCTCTACCAGAAAGAGGGGGTCAACCCCCTGGGCGGATGTCTCCCCATCGTCTTGCAGATCCCCATCTTCTTCGCCCTGTACTCGCTTTTCAACACCCAGTTCGACCTCCGGGGCGCGTTGTTCATTCCCGGCTGGATCCCCGACCTTTCGCTCCCTGATATCGTGTTCAGCTGGGGCTTCCCCCTGCCCCTGCTGAACTGGACGGCCTTCCGGGCCCTTCCGTTCATCATGGTCGGAACACAAATTTGGACGTCGATGCTGAGCCAGCCCACCGGGGGCATGAATTCGCAGATGAAGATCATGACGTTCGGAATGCCGTTCATCTTTTTCTTCATGTTGTACGAAATGCCTTCGGGGCTTATGGTTTACTGGTGTGTTCAGAATATTCTCACGGTCGTGCAGCAGGGCTACATCAATAAACACTTCAAGAAGACCCCTCCGGCGGGAAACCCGAAATTGAAGTTGGCACCCAAAAAATCAGGCAAGAAGATCGCGAAGTGAGGAAATCCTATGATCCGCGAATTTGAAGGAAAGACCGAGCAGGAAGCCATCGCCAAGGCGATGGCCGAGCTGGGCCTCGATGAGAACGAGTTTGATGTCGAGGTGATGGACGAAGTCAAAAAGGGCCTGTTCAACAAGGGCAAAGTGACCATCCGCATCCACATCGACGAAGAAGATTTGCCCGATGAGGCCGACTACGAGATCGACGCCGACCTCGAGAAGAAGCTGTGCGTCTTTTTGGAGACGGTGATTCGGAAGATGGGCTTTACCGGCCGGATTTCGGTCTCGGGTCACGAGGGAAACAAGGTGTTCCTTGACATCAACAGCCCCGACGCGAACCTCCTGATCGGAAAGCACGGGAAGAACCTCGACGCGCTCCAGGTGCTCGTCAACGTCTACGCCGGCAACCTCGCCGGAGATGACCAGCGGTCCTTGAAAGTCATTGTTGATTCCGAGAACTACAGGAACAGGCGGGAAGAGCACCTCGTCCGTTTGGCCATGAAGACCGCCCAGCAAGTGCGGAGAACCCGGACCAGTCAGCTCCTGGAGCCCATGAATCCTTTCGAACGGCGCCTCATTCACACGGCCTTGGGGGAGATGGACGATATCCACACCGAGAGCGAGGGCGACGGTCTGATCAAGCAGGTTCGGGTCAGCTACGTGGAACGGTAGAAGTGAATTCGGAATAAGGGGGATCCGTCATGAAAAAGATCGCAGTTTTAGGGGCCGGGTACGGCGGCGTGGCCGCGGCCAAGGCCCTTCATAAGATCTTCAAAAAAGAAAAAGACGTGGAAATCACCCTGTTTGACAGGAATCCCTTCCACACGTTGATGACCGAGCTTCACGAGGTGGCCGGCGGGCGGACCGAGCCGGAGAGTGTTCAGGTCAGCCTCGAGAAGATTTTTGGGGGCAAGCGGGTCTCCGTGAAGGTCGAAACCATCCGGGACGTGAAGTTCACCGAGAACAAGCTGATTGGGCAGACGGGCGAGTACGCCTACGACTACCTCATCTTGGGGCCCGGCGCCGAACCCGAGTACTTCGGAATCCCCGGCGCCAAGGAGCACTCCTTCAGCCTGTGGAGCTACGACAACGCCGTGGTTCTGCGCCGCCACATCGAAGACCAGTTCCTCAAGGCCAGCCGGGAGCCCGACGCCGACCAGCGAAGAAAGTCCCTCACGTTCGTCGTGGCCGGCGCCGGCTTCACCGGTATGGAGATGCTGGGAGAGCTGCTGGAATGGAAGCGTCCCCTCTGTCGTCGCTACGGCGTTGACGAGGCCGAAGTCTCGATCGTCCTGGTGGAAGCGATGACGGATATCCTTCCCATTCTCCCCAAGAAGCTCCGGGCGAATACCATGAAGTTCCTGGCCAAGAAGAAGGCCGTCGTTCACCTGAATACCGCCATCACCGAAGTGCGCCCCAACGGCATTTCCGTCAAGGGCGGGTCCGTCATCGAGACGGAGACCCTGATCTGGACCTGCGGAGTTCGGGGGGCCGAGTTCGCCGGCAAGCTGAACTTTCAGGGGGGCAAGGACGCAGGTCAGCCGGCTTCCAATGAGGAAGAGACCAACCTTAAATTCAATATCCTGAAGAAGTGCCGTCTGCGTTCCAATGCCTACATGCAGTCGGTCGACTTCGACAATGTCTACATCGTCGGCGACGTGCTCTGGTTCAGCGAGAAGGGTCGGACCCTCCCGCAGGTGGTCGAAACCGCCCTCCAGACGGCCGAGTGCGCCGCCCACAACATCGCGGCCGATATCCGACAGCAGCCGAAGAAACCCTTCCGGTCCAACTACCATGGATTCATGGTTTCCGTGGGGAGCAAATTCGCGGTGGCCGACGTCATGGGCCTGGTCCTCACCGGATTCTTCGCCATGGCCATGAAGCACCTGGTCAACTTCCACTACCTGTGGAGCGTGGCCGGCGTCAACGCCTGTTGGGAGTATGCCCAGCACCATTTCTTCCAAGTCAAGAACGGCCGGAGCCAAATCGGCAACCAAGCGGCCAACAAGACTCCGACGTACTGGTTGCTCCCGATCCGGGTCGCCCTGGGGGCCATTTGGGTTGTTGAAGTCCTCGAGAAGGTGTTCAAGGGATGGCTGGATCCTTCCAAGGGCCCGGTCAGCAGCTGGATGTTCACGCCAGGCGTGGTCCAGGCCGGCTGGAATCCCGCCGATGCGGCAGCGGCTGCCTCCGATGCGGGCGCCGCTACCGCGGCCCCCGTTGCCGACGCTACGGCGGCGGCGAGTGCGGCGGTTGCCGACACCGCCGGCGCTGCGGCGGGTCAGGCGATCGACCTCCTCAAGGGGATGTCGAACCCCATCCTTCCCCACGACCTCTTCCTGGTGCAATGGATGCAGTGGTTCCTCGACCACGTGATCAGCCAGGTCAATTACGTGGCCCTGCAGTACGGTGTGGTCTTCATGGAAGGCGCCGTGGCTTTGGCCCTGCTGGGAGGAACCTTTACGTGGGTCGCCGGCGTTGTGTCGCTTATCCTCTGCCTCAATTTCACTTTGGCTGGATATTTTACTTGGAACACCGCGTGGATGATCTTTGCCTCGGTGACGGTTCTCGGCGGCGCGGGACGAGTCTTGGGTCTCGACGCCTGGATCATGCCCTGGCTCCACCGCTGGTGGAACGGGACCAAGCTCGCCAAGAAAACCTACTGGTACGTGGGCGAACCGCGAAGAAAATAGCCCTGCCGATGTCATTTTGGTCATCCTTTCCGCAGATCCGGGCGGGGTTGGAGGGGATTAAGGCCCGGCTGGTGAGCCAGGCCCAATCCCTGCCCCCCGACCTGCGGGAAGAGCTCCTCCCCTACCTGCGGCGTGAAGGAAAGTACCTCAGGGCCGGGCTGATCCTCCTCGCCTCGGGGAGTAAGGGGGGCTCCTACCCCGAGGCCGTCATAGGCGCCGCCGCCGCCGTCGAAATCTTGCATCTGGCGACGCTCATCCACGATGACATCGTGGATCAGGCGGCCCTCCGCCGAGGCGAACCGGCCCTCCACAGGCAGTTAGGTTCCCAGAAAGCGGTGCTCTACGGGGACTTCCTCTTCGCGGCCGCGTTCCACGCGGTGAGCCGCGACGTGGGCCCCGACTCGGCCCGGGCCTTGGCAGGACTGGTGACCGCCATGGCGGGTTCCGAGATCCAGCAACTGAACGACAGGTTCCGACTGCCCGTCAGTCCCCGGAGAATTCTGCGCAAGACCGTGGGAAAAACGGCCCTCCTCTTTTCCCTGAGCCTCTACGTGGGGGCTCGGGAGGGCGGTCGGCCCGAGGCCGTTTCCAACCGGCTGCGCCGGGCCGGGTACGCCCTGGGAATGGCGTTTCAGCTGCAGGACGATCTCCTCGATTGGGTCGGTAACGCATCGGTCCTGGGCAAGCCAATCCTAGAAGACCTGCATTCCGGCATCTACACGTGGCCCGTGGCCATCGCCTGGAAACAGGCGGCCCCGCGCACCAAGGCCGAGCTCGAAGACGTGCGTATGGGCCGTCTCAGCCCCGAAGAGCTTCGCGACCGCTGGGTCGCCCTGGGCTACTTGGCCGAGGCCGAGGACCTGGTTTCACGGTACGCGGCCCGGGCCCGCTGCGATCTGGAAGCGGCCCTCGCTGGGACCTCCGACCTGGGGCCCTGGCACAGCTTTCTCGACAAACTTCTCGACCGAAGGGTCTGACCGAGGCAAACCATGCTCACACTCTACGTCACGACCTTTTTGAAGTTCTTTTTCCTCCTGACTCCGTTCTTCGTCCTTTCCACCTTCCTGGCCATGACGAGAAACTTCACCGCCGCCGAGCGGGGCCTTCTGGCCGTCAAGACTACCGGAGCCGTGCTCATCGTGGCGCTCGTGATCTTCGGGGCGGGAAACTTTGTCTTTCAGGTGTTCGGCATCACCCTGGATGCCTTCCGGATTGGAACGGGAGTCTTGCTCTTCCTCACCGCCATCCAACTGGTGAGCGGAGGCCAGCTCGACGAGGCGGCCGACGAGGACAGGGACATCGCTGTGGTCCCGTTGGCCATCCCTGTCACCGTGGGTCCGGCTACCACGGGTGCCCTTCTCGTGATGGGAGGCGAGGCCCACGGCTTCACCGAGTTGGTGGTGATCCTGGCCGGGATTCTATCTGCCATTGTGCTGGTGGGCGCCTTTCTTCTGGGCAGTGTCCACCTCGAACGGCTGGTCAAACGGCAGGGATTGGTCATTCTGAGCAAGGTGACGGGTCTCATCTTGGCCGCCCTAGCCGCCCAGCTCATCATGGTGGGTGTTCAGGCGTTCTTGAGAAGATAGTCTTCGATCACCTCGGCCACGCCGTCGCCCTCGTGGCTCGCGTCGGTGACGATTCGGGCCGCCCGCCGAACTTCGGGGGTGCCGTTGGCCATGGCCACGCCCCAACCCGCAAAACGGATCATTCCCAGGTCGTTGGCGGCGTCTCCTATCGCCATGATGTCACGGGAGGAGATGCCTAGGGTGTCGGCCACGTACTGCAGGGCTGTGCCCTTGTCGGCCTGCGCAGGGAGAATCTCAAGGTAATACGGCTTGGAAATAAGGGCGTTCACCTGGTTGCCGAAGGTATGCCGGATGACGGCCAGGGCCGTGGGCAGGACCTCAGGGTCTCCGGGAATCACAATCTTGGTCGGGGCAAAGTCGAGGGTCTGCGCGAGGTTGGGAATCACCTCCCGGGTAAACCCCGAGATCTTGACGTCAGAAATGGCCTTGGGGCAGGCCTTGGTCGCGAGGATGGTCCGGTCCCGGTACACCTGAACCGGCAGATCAAGAAGCTCGAACGCGTCAAAGAGCCGCAGGAGCAGGGCCCGATCAAAGGTGTACTGCCGGAGGATGGCCCGCGGCAGGGTTGCGGAAACCGTGGAGCCGTTGTCCGAGATCATGTACCCCGGGCGTTCGAAGAGGCCCAGCTGCTCCGCGTACCGGTCCATGGCCTCGGCCACCCGCCCGGAAGCGAGAACGATTCTCACTCCCTGTTCTTCGGCGGCCTTGAGAGCCCTCTGGTTCCGGGGCGAAATGTTCAAATCGGCCCCGAGCAGGGTGTCGTCCAGGTCAAGGGCCAGGAGTTGAATCATAGGATCAGGATAGCATACATTGGCCCCGTGGATGTCCGTATTGAGGCCTCTTGGAAGGACCGACTCACCCCCTACTTCTCGACCGACGCCTTTCTCCAGCTCACCGAGTTCGTGAGGAAGGAGTACCGTTCCGGACCGGTGTTCCCTCCTGCGGGCCTCATCTTCCGGGCCTTCGACCTCTGCCCCATCGACCAGGTGCGGGTCGTGATCCTGGGTCAGGACCCCTACCACGGGGCGGGACAAGCCAATGGTCTGTGCTTCTCGGTGAATCCCAGTGTCGACCTTCCCCCGTCCTTGGTGAACATCTTCCAGGAACTGGAATCCGATCTGGGCAGGCCGCCCCACACCGATAGGACCCTGGAATCCTGGGCCCGGCAGGGGGTCTTGCTGCTGAACTCAACACTCACCGTCCGGTCCGGGGCTCCGACCAGCCACGCTGGCAAAGGCTGGGAAGAACTGACGGACGAGGCGCTGAAGGTCCTCTCTCGCCGGGACGACCCGGTGGTCTTCATCCTCTGGGGGGCCTACGCCCAGCGGAAGGGGAGCTTTCTGGAGGGGACCAAACACCACGTTATTAAGAGCCCCCATCCTTCGCCCCTTTCGTCGTACCGGGGATTCTTTGGCAGCCGGCCCTTCAGCCGGGCGAATGCGGCCCTGGAAGGCTGGGGAAAACCCCCCATCGACTGGTAGGACGCTTCTACAGAAGCCAAGTCAGTTCGTGCTTGTTGTGGTGCAGGTGGACGAGCCGACTGCCGGGGACGGCCGCAAAGCGGTCGAGGGTGCCCCAATCTGGGCGCGGGCCCTGCATCTTCACCGTGATGATGAACCGCTTCACCTTTCCCGAGGCAATCCAGGGTTCAAGCCACGACCAAAGCTTCGCGGGATAGCAGACGACATCGCTGCACAGCCAGTCGAGGTCTTCAGAGTCTTCGGGGCGAAGGGCGAACGCGTTTCCCGTTTGGAAGGCCACGTTGGGCCGGGAAAGGAGCCGAGAATCCAGGGGTGACCTATCGATGCTGCGGACCTGGGCGCCGGTTTCGGCAAGCACCCAGGTCCAGCCGCCGGGACAGCTCCCGACGTCGAGGCATCGCTGGCCCGGCTGGGGCCACGACCGGAGCAGCAGGAAGGCTTCCTGCAGTTTCAGGTAGGCCGAGCTGGGTGGATCCGTCTTGTTCTCTTCAAGATGGGGATCTCCGCCAAAGAAAGGGCTCTACGTGTCGGCCGAGGCCCACACCGACCCTTCCTGCAGGGCCCATGCGCCCAGGCGGCCGTTGGGGACAAGGAAGGGGAACCGGCGCACCTTGGGCCGAAGCCGAGGGAGCTTCTCCTGGATGAGGGCATGGCGTCGAAACTTGTCCTGGGGCCGAGGGCACCACAGCGCTCCCAGGCCGCGAAGGGCCTCGGCCGTGGCTGATACGGAGGCGTCTTCGAAGACCACGGGATTTGTCCAAAGGTTCCGGTGCCAATAGGAGGTCACGGCGTCGCCAGGGACCAGGTGCAAATTCCCCCGGGAGGTCACGGGACGGCCCGACCTGGAAAGCTGTTCGACGACGTGGTCTCGGGTTTCGGGGTCGCTCTCGTAGATCACCCCGCCCAGGGGCGTCATTTCGAGGGAAAGCCCGCGGCCAGGTGGCCCAGTCCCTCTTTCTCCAAATCGGCCAGGGGCACAAACCGTAGGGCCGCCGAATTGATGCAGTAGCGTAGGCCCGTGGGGGCCGGACCATCGGGAAAGACGTGGCCCAGGTGGCTCGACGACGAGCGGACTTCCTGGCGGACCATGCCGTGGGACCGGTCAAGCTTCTCAATCACAATCTTTGGCTGGAGGGGTTTGGTGAAGCTGGGCCAGCCGCAGCCCGAGTCGAATTTGTCGAGGGAACTGAAAAGGGGCTCTCCCGTCACGAGGTCGACGTAGATGCCTGGTTCATGGTTGTCCCAGAATTCGTTCTGAAATGGCGGTTCGGTGCCCGCCTCCTGGGTGACGTGGAACTGGAGGGGGGTCAAAACTTCCTTGAGATTTCGTTCAGCCACGGTCTTCGTCTCCTCTGAAATGGGCCCCGAGGGAGGTCTTGCGGGCCAGCGCTTGGGTCAGGACCTCGTGGCCCAGCAAAAGCAAATTCCTTGCCTCCAAGATCGTTCGGGTCTCGTCGAAGGTCAAATCCGCCAGAGGCCGGCCCCCCGAGGCCGCCTTGTCCCACTCTCCTCTCAGGGAAGCCAGGGTGTCGAGACCGGCCTCCAACTGGGGTCCCCACCGCACGGGTCCAGCGGCTCGGCTGACCGAGGCCACCACCTGGCCCTTGATCCAGGCCGATTTGGACGGGTGAGGCAGTTTCCAGGCGGCCAAGCCCGTCACCACGGCCCGGGCGGCCTCCTCCGAGAGGGTCGCCGGGGGCAGGGCTTCCTGGGTGTCGGCCGCCGCCGCCCGGCCAAAGACCGCGCACTCAAGAAGGCTGTTGGAGGCCAGCCGGTTCCCGCCGTGGATCCCCGTCCGGGCGTTCTCCCCGGCGGCCCAAACGCCCGCCAGGGATGTCCGACCGTTCAGGTCCGTCACAATGCCCCCCATGGTGTAGTGGGCCGCGGGCACCACCGGAAGCAGGTCGGCGGTGGGGTCGAGACCCACGTCGGCGCACAGCCGGGTGACCGTGGGGAATTTGCGCTTGAGGTCGGAAACTCCCCGGGCGTCGAGCCAAACGGGATGCCCCGCCGCCTGCCGGGACCAAATTGCCCGGCTCAAAACGTCGCGGGGACCCAGGGACCCCAGCGGGTGGCCGGTGTCCAAGGGCACGATCTGCTTCGAGCCGTCTGAGGTGACCAGAACGGCACCCTCACCCCGGAGAGCCTCGGTGAGGAGGGACAGGGACGCCGAAGCCGGGCCCCGGGTCCCCAGGGCCGTCGGATGAAACTGGACCATTTCGAGGTCGGTGACCGAGGCCCCGGCCTCAAGGGCCAGGGCGATGGTGTCCCCGGTGCCCTCCACCGGGGCCGTGGTGGCGTCGAAGAGCTGGCCGAGGCCTCCGCCAGCCAAGAAGATGCGAGGACTCAGGATGAGAACCAAGCCCCGGTCCGCTTGAAAGGTGAGGAGCCCGCCGGGAACCAAGCGGAGGGCCATGGTCCGGGGCCGGAAGGTCACGTGAGGCGTCTGCTGGAGTCGGGCGGAAAAGTGGCGGGCCAGCTCCGCGCCCGTCCCGTCTCCGCCTACGTGCAGGATCCGCCGCGACGAGTGGGCCCCTTCGCGGCCGTAGAGGTACTGACCGTCAGTATCGCGGTCGAACAGCACTCCCTGGGACTCCAGCCAAGCCCGGGCTGCCGGGGCCCGGTCGATCAGGAATCCCACGGCCGAAGCCTCACCCAGACCGGCGCCGGAAACCAAAGTGTCCTGGATGTGGAGGGGCTTGTCGGCCTCGTCCCGGGGGAACGCCACCCCGCCCTGGGCCCAGGGCGTCGAACCGCTCACGGGGCCCGCGGTCTTGGAAATCACCAACGTATCGAGGGGAGAGAGCGACAGGGCCACGGTGGCTCCCGCCAGACCCGACCCGACGACGACGGCCTGGCGGTGTTCGAGGATCACCGGGGTTTCACCGCCAGCATCGCGTCGATGGCCCGCCGGGCCGGGGCGATCAGGTCCTCATCGACGGTGACCGCGGGGGACTCACTCCGCAGGGCGTCAAGGATCTTCGGCAGGGTGATCTTCTTCATGTGGGGGCAGAGGTTGCACGGGCGGATGAACTCGACCTCGGGAAAAGGCACCGACACGTTGTCGCTCATGGAGCACTCGGTGATCAGGGCGATCTTCTGGGGATGGTTCTTCTCGATGAAGTGGATCATCTGGGCCGTGGAACCCGCGTAGTCGGCCTCGGCCACCACTTCGGGGGGGCACTCCGGGTGGGCCATCACCGTCAAGTTCCGGTGGACCGACCGCAAGGCGCGAATTTCCGAAGGAGTGAATTTGTCGTGAACCATGCAGCTTCCCTGCCACAGATGAAGCTTCTTCTTGGTCAGCTTCTGAATGTTGCGGCCCAGGAACTGGTCAGGGATGAAGATAATTTCGTCGGCGTCGAGGGATTCCACCACCTCAAGGGCGTTTCCCGAGGTGCAGCACACGTCGGTGACGGCCTTGACGGCGGCGCTGGTGTTCACGTAGGTGACCACGGGAGCCCCGGGATGCTGCCGGCGAAGTTCGGCCACGTCTTCGGCGGTGATTCCTTCGCTGAGCGAGCAGCCGGCCTCGAGGTCGGCGATGAGGATGGTCTTGTCGGGATTCAGGATCTTGGCGGTCTCGGCCATGAAGTGAACGCCGCAGACGACGATGATGTCGGCGGTGGTGTTCGCGGCCTCCCGGGCGAGGGCCAGGCTGTCGCCCACGATGTCGGCGACGCCGTGGAAGATGTCGGGGGTCATGTAGTTGTGGGCCAGGATGAGGGCGTTCTTCTCGACCTTGAGCCGATTGATCTCGTCGATGATGGGGGCCATCAGACCCCATTCCACCCGGGGAACAAAATTCTTGAGCTTCTCGTAGATCGGGCGGGTGCGCCGCTCCACCTCGGGAGTGAATGCCAAAAGAGTGTCGGTCATGAAACCTCCCTTATGGTCAACATGAGCATAGCTTATGTTCAACATGAGTATAATGTGGTTTCCTCAGAGAAAAAGTCAAGATCTGGCCCTTCGATTGAATTTTGTCTCCCAATCCTCAAAAATGGTCCCATGAAATTGGCGTGGATTCCCTTGGCCGTGGCTCTCCTCGTTTCCGGCTGTTCCCAGGATCGCACCTGGCAGACCCTTATCCCTCGAAACGCTCTGGCCGTTGTCCTCGTAGAGCACCCCGCCCAGGTGACCGCTGCGGTGGGAGCCTCGGCCCTTCCTCTGTCGGCCCTTGACGGGGGAAAGCCGTGGCTGCTGGCGGTGGTTCCCTCGACCCCGCCAGGCGTTCTGCTGGTCCTCGCCCTCGACGGGAAGCCGACGGCCTGGACCTCGGTCCAGGCCTGGGCCCAAAAGACAGCCGGGATGGCCAGTGTCCGCGTGGGAACCTACGCCATACTGTTTTCCCCCGGACTGCCGGTTCCGGGTCCCCTCGATCCGGCGTCCCGGTTCAACCTTACGAGGCTGACCCCAGGGGTCCCCGTCTCGGCCTACGTGGATGTGGCCAACCTGGTGGCCACGCCCTCGTTCGCACCCGCCTTCCGGGCCATTCCTGGAGGGACCGGGTGGCTCCTCGACAACTTCGCCGGGTTTCGACTCGATGTCCTTCCGCGAAACCAGGGGCTCGAGGCGCGGCTGACCACTGACGCTCGGCCCCGATTTTCCCAAGCCATGAAGTCCTGGCCGGCCCCCGCCGACCTAGCTTCCTGGTCGGGGCTCCTTCCTCAAACCGACGGAGTCGGGGCGGTGTTTCACCTTTCGCCCGCCCTGGCCTCGATGCTGGGCCAGGCACTTCCGGCACCGCTGCGGCACCGCTGGCTGGCGATGGCTCCGCTCCTGGGTCCCAGGGCCGCGGTGGCTTATTCTTGGGGAGGGACGGGTGCCTGGTCAGGTGCAGTGGAAACTCATGACCCGCAGGCGGTGAGGCAGGCTCTGAAGACCCTCGTGGCAGGAGGCGAACTCCAGCGGAGCTTTCCCACCTGGTCCGTCGACGTTGACACGCCCGTGATCTTTCGGGACCAACCCGACCCCGCCGGCGGCATCCAAACGGAATTGTCCCTGGGACCCGCCATCGTGACCCTCAAGTACGGAATGGATCGGGTCGTGGCGGCCAGCGGCTCGAGTGCCGAGACCCTGGCCCGGTGGCAGGCCGAACCCGAGACCGCGCCCTGGTTTCAGAATGTTCCGGGTGGGGCGGCGGTCGCCGTCCACAGCCAGGCCGACGGTTCGGGGGTCCAGGGTGCGGTCCGGGTTCTCAGAGACGGAAACGTGGAAGTCTCCCTATGGGCCGACGGCGCCAGCCTCAAGGCTTGGGAGGAACGAATTCCAGTCCTTGCGCGGCGCTGGCTGGACGTGGCACGAGGGACCCTGGCCCCGTGAGGCCGGATAGTCCACATTCTTCGTCGAAAGCGAGGTCACCGTCCTCGAATGGCGTGTCCTGGGTCTTAAGCCCTTGAAAATCGTAAAGAGATGGGTCGGCCAGGTGGCTCGGGACTACATTTTGCAGGGCCCTCAGCATGGACTCCCGGCTCCCGGGGAATTTGGCGTCCCACTCCTCGAGCATGGACTTGATGACCTTGCGCTGCAGGTTGGGCTGGCTACCGCACAGGTCGCAGGGAATGATGGGGAAATTGCGGATCGCCGCGTAGCGTTCCAGATCCTTTTCCCGGCAGTAGGCCAGGGGCCGGATCACGATGTGTTTCCCGTCGTCGCTGACCAGCTTGGGAGGCATGGATTTCAGCTTTCCGCCGTGGATCATGTTCAGGAAGAGGGTTTCCAGAAGGTCGTCCCGGTGGTGCCCCAGGGCGATCTTCGTGCAGCCAAGCTCGTCGGCGGTGGTGTAAAGGATGCCTCGGCGGAGCCGGGAGCAGAGGCTGCAGGTGGTGGCCCCTTCGGGAATCAGCCGTTTCACGATGGAGTAGGTGTCCCTCTCCACAATCCGGTATTCCAGACCCAACGACTCGAAGTAGGCGGGAAGGATATGGGCAGGAAACCCTGGCTGCTTCTGGTCGAGGTTCACGGCCACGAGGTCGAAGCGAACCGGGGCGTTGCGCTTCAAGCTGATCAAGATGTCCAGGAGGCCGAGGCTGTCCTTTCCGCCGGACACACAGACCATCACCCGGTCGCCCTCCTCGATCATGCGAAAATCGTGGATGGCGTCTCCGACGTAATGGCGAAGGCGTTTGGCGAGTTTGTC
>JAHFSN010000011.1:0-557 GCA_023265735.1 Spirochaetaceae bacterium
GGACGTTGTCCCCGGCCCGAAGGTCGATGGCTTTGCCGTCGATGAGGATGGTCGAGTCGGTCGGAACCGAATAGTTCTGGGAGTCGGCCGCCGAGTAGATCTTCTGCTGGTCGGCCCAGAACACCTGGTTTCCGGGGAAATTGGTGGCCATCTTCGTGCCTTCGGAGATCTCGGCGTTGGTTTCGCCGATGGAACCCGTATATTCCACCTGAACCACCACTTGGCCGTCTCCGCCTTGAACGTGGCCGTGGATGGGCCGGAAGGCGTTGGAGTCGACCTTGGTCCCGGCGAAGAGAGATTGGCCGTCGGGCCCCTTGGCGTTGGCGATGGAGAGAAGCTCGTTGAGGTACTCGTTGACCTCCACGCCCATGGCCTTGAGGTCGTCCTTGGAATACGTGCCGTTGGCCCCCTGGATGGTCAGTTCGTTGATCCTCTGGAGGATGCTCTGGGCCTGACTCATGTGGGATTCCTGGATGCGCAGGTTGGACTGCACTTCCAGGGAGTTCTTGTCGTACTGGGCCAGCCGTTCGGCCCAAGACTGGTAGCGCGTCGCCTGG
>JAHFSN010000011.1:567-11587 GCA_023265735.1 Spirochaetaceae bacterium
ACCGGGTCGTCCCGGAGGTTCTGGACCCTCTGCTGAGAGGCCATTTGATTCTCGGTATGGTTCTGCCAGAACTCCTGGGTCCGGAGCTGGTAGTTCATGTCGTTGGCGGTGGCGCCGCTGCTGATTCTCTGCATGGCTAGACTCCCATCCTGTTAATGATCGTGTCGAGCATCTCGTTCCAGTTGGAGATAAACCGGGCGGCCGCCTGGTAGCCGTGCTGGAACTTGAGCAGGTTGGACATTTCCTCGTCGATGTTGACCCCTGAGACGCTGTCCCGGAGGTCGGTCAGGTCCTTCATGACCTTCTGCTGGGTCTGGTAGGTGATCTGGGCCGTCTCGCCCTTGAGGCCCACCTCGGCCACGCTGGTGGCGAAGTAGTCGTCGAAGGTCTTCGACGCGCCGATCATCACCTGGGAACCCCGGAGTCCCGCGATGGCCAGGGCCGCGCTTCCGTCGCCCGCCTCGGCGGGGGCGCCGTTCTTTCCCAGGCCCGCGGCCAGTTTGCCGGGGTCGGCCTTGAGTTCGGTGTTGATGCCCACCCACGCCGAGGGATGGGTCAGGGGGGCCACCTGGAAACTGGTGCCGCCCCCGGCTAGGGTCGAAACCGCCTGGGGATTCTGCCAGTCGTAGGCACCGGCTGGGCCGGATTGGGCCAGGAGTCCCGAGTAGCCGACGAGAAACTGGCCCGAGTCCTCGACGTGGCGCAGCACGAACGAGGGATTGGCCGGGTCGTCGCTGGGGACGGCCTTGAGCTGTAGGTGACCGTTCAGGTCCAGGCGAGCCGAAACCTCAGCTCCCGCGTTGTTGATCCGGTTGATGAGGTCGTGGACGGTGTCCGACGGCCGGTAGTCCACGGTGACGTTCCCCGCCTTTCCGGGGAGGGTCAGGGTGCCCGCCAGACCGATCTGCTGCTGGTCGTCGAGGGCATTCTTGCCCGAGATCCGGAAGACGTAGGTGGAGTCGAGGACCCCGGTCCCCTTGCGGTCGTAGCTGCCGTCGGCGTTGAGCACCGAGGGAATCTCGTTGAAGAAGTTGCGGCCCGTCTCGCCATTGACCCCGTAGCCGTTGCGGTGCACGTCGTTCACTAGGTCGGCGAAGTGGACCGTCATCAGGTCGAGGTTCTGGATCTCCTGCCGGGTATCCTTGTCCCGGAGCTCCAGCAGACCGCCGAGCTTGCCGCCGGCGATCCTCACGTCTTCCTTGGTGTCGGGCCGGATGACCTTCCAGTAGCCCTCATTCGTTGGGTCACCGACGATCTCCAGGGGACTGGCGACCTTGCCCTGGACGAGGTGGACCCCGCCTATGTGGATCTGGTACTCGTCGGGGTCACGCTTGTTCTCAATGGTGATGGGCACCAGGGCCGCCAGCTTGTTGGCCAAGAGGTCGCGCTGGTCGAGGAGGTCGTTGGGGTTGTCACCCATAGCCTTCACTTTCACGATCTGAACGTTGAGGGCCGTGATGTTCTTGAGGTACTGGTTCACCTCGCCCACCGTGACGCCCACGTCGTCGTTGAGGGCCACAGCCACGTCGGTGAGGCTCTTGTTCTTCATGTGGATGGCGTCCATCAGGGCTTCGCCGCGCTCGAGGACGGCCTTGCGGTTGGCCATCTCCGAGGGGTGTTGGGCCAGTTCCTGCCACGACTCCCAGAACTTGTCCATCCGGCTGCGGATGGAGAGCTCAGCGGGCTCGTTGGTCGCCTTCTCCAGCTGCAGGATGTACTTGTCCCGGGCGCCCCAGTAGGCCTCCCCCGACGACTGCGAGTCGATGCGGCCTTCGAGAAGGTCGTCCCGGACCCGGGTGATCGACTGGGTGTCCACGCCCTGGCCGATCTGGCCAGGCCTCTCGGCCCGGTTGAGGGCCGGGTCATAGAGGGGGTCCATGGCCTTCATCTCGACACGCTGCCGGGAGTACCCCTCGGTGTTGGCGTTCGAGAGGTTGTGGCCTACGGTCTGAAGGGCCTCGGTCTGAGCCGTGATGGCCCGTTTGCCCATTTCGATGCCGGAAAACGATGAACCCATGGTGGAGCCCCCTTCAGAACTGGGTATTGAGCACCAGGGGCTGCGCGTCGCCGCCCCTCAGGTACCCGCTTCGGGAATAGAGCCGGCCTTTGAGGGCCGGTTGAATTTCGTGGATGACCGCCTGGATGAGCGCCCCGGCGGTTTGAATGTACGAGGCCAGGCCCTCGGTGACACCCTTGAGGCCCGTGGCCTGGACCTTCAGGCCCCGGTGGAGCTGGGTCAAGGTGTCGCGGTAGGCCTCGGGGAGGAGGGGAACGGTTTCGTAGAAGCGGCCTTCGCGGCCCAGGACCCGAAGCTGAATCTGGCGCCAGAGGGCATCGCGTCTCTCCTCCAGACACCTCAGGCCCTCGGCCTGAAAGTCCAGGGACCGCAGGGCCCTTTCGAGGTCGAGCCAGTCACGGGACCGGAGGGCGTCCCTCACGTCGGTCTGGGTCTGCTGGAACTGGGCCATGCCCTGAATTTGAAGTTCCATCATGGTCACAAGGTCACGCAGCGGGAGGTCAAGTTCGTCCATCGTCCGACTCCTTCCCTTCGAATGTCGGAGTTTTCTGGAAAAACCTGAGGCCGTTAGGAAGACGACCACGAAAAACACGAAAGGGGAGGAAGACTAGAAGTCGATTTTTTTGAACAGGAGGTTCTTCGCGGCAATGGCCTGCGGGAGATACTCGGGTCGAATCGACGCCAGGAACCCCGACGCCAGGGCCACCAGGGACCGCCGGTAATCGTCGTGGCTGGACGAGTTCTGCCAGGTGATCCGCTCCAGCGCCGCGAAGATCAGTTTGTAGAACGTCAGGTCGCCGGTTTGCGACTGCCCCTGACGAATCAGGTCGCCCAACTCCATCGTCCGAATGTCCACCAAGGTCCTCCCGACGCCGCCTTCACCGGCCAGTCCGTCCTCCCATTGGTCGGACGAATTTGGGCAGACTTAGAGGGAAACTTCGGGAATGTTTCGAAAAGGGGAATCGCCCCGGGACTTCAGGCGGCCAAGGCTAATCCGAGGCTCGTGCCCAGGGCCCGCAGGGCCGCCTGCCGGGTCGGGATGAACCGGTAGCACGCTTCCAGCAGGGTGGTCATCAGGGCCGCCGGCCAAGCCCTCAGGTAGTCGAGGGGCTCCAGCTTGGCGTTCATGAAATCCTTCGACAGGGAGACGTACTTGGCCAGCCCCTGGGAGTACAGCTCGAGGGCCAGAAAGTAAGCCAGGGGCGATTTGTTGGTGTCAAACCGGGTGCTTCCCTTCCGGCCGCCGCAGAGGATCTCTCCCACCAGACCGAGCTCCACCGAGGGGCTGGGAGACGGAGGAAGGAAGTACTCGAACCGCTCGGAGCCAATGTCAACGTCGCCCATGAAGAGGGTCACGGGACCGTCGCCCCCGGTGGTCCGGGCCACCGCCTCGAGGAACCCTATGGCGAGGATCTTGGCGCCCAGGTAGTCGATGGCCGTCGCGAGGTTTTGCCCCGAGGTTTCCTTCCATTCCCGTAGAATTTCGGGTTCGGGCTGGGACCCGTAGCTGTGGAAGATCTTTTCGGGGGAGAGAAACCGGAAGAAAGCCTCCATACCCAGCAGGCTTCGGGCGTACTCGACCACGCTGAACTGCTCCCGCAGGCGCAGGGCGGGGTTGAGTTCGGGAAGCAGCTTCCAGGTGTTGTTGAGGAAGGCGCTGGTCTCCTTCATCCGGAAATCACTGACGTCCTTGTTGGCGAAGGCCACGGCCCTTTCCAGCTGCCGGGAAATGGCCCCGGCGGAGAACCCCAAGGTCTTGAGGCGTTTGCCCACGATGGGGTAAGTGTCGTCGGTCCGGAAGGGAATGCTGGCCTCGATGCACACCACCACGGCCAAAAGCTCGTCCCGGGGCAGGACCCCGCCCACAAGCTGGACGAGGGCCAGGGCGCTCAGGACCTCGTTTGTCCCGGGGCTGGGAAGGGGGTCACCCTCCTGGAGACCGAAGATCGATAGAGCCTCGGCGGCCAGCGGGAGGCCCTTGGTCCGGATCGCCGAACTCGGGGTCGGTTCCGCGGCGAAACCGGCGAGCTCACCTTCGAGCCCCCGGGGCCATCCATGGTCCACGTTGGAATAGACCAAGTCGTGAAACACGGCGGCCAGCACGTAAATGGGATCATCGGACGGCAGAAAGGAAAAGATGTGCTCAACGGTATGGAAGAGCCGGCTCTCGTGACCCATGGCGCCGTAGATCTTCACCGACAGGGCTTCCAAGGCGGGATCACCCACCGGAACCTTAAGACCATCGAACGCGGACTTCAAGACAGTGATGACTTTTTGAACTCTCGAACTTTCCATAATTGCCGTTCAATATAGACCCGAATCTCCAGTCTATCAATGCAGAAATGAGGTCAGGCGAACACCTTTGCCCCGGGCCTTTCCGGCGGCTTGGCATGGTATAGTGGAGGCCATGGGGTACCAGATCTTCACCGGACAGAGACTCGAAACCCTGGTCGAGGAGCATCGGGAAGTTTTCGTGTCCCGGTTCCTGGAACCCCGCCCTTCCCTGGTCCTCCAGAGCCAAAACCTGGCGCAGTGGCTCAAGCTCTTCCTCGCCCGGACCGCTGGAGGGTACGCCACGGGGGATTTTGTCTTCCAGGACGAGGCCCTGAGAAGGCTTATGGAATCCCGGGCGCCCTGCGCCGACCGGGTGCTCTTCCTGGACGACCTGAAGTTCGAGCTCTACCGATACCTCACCCAGGCCCTGGAGACCGGCGACCGGGTGTTTGAGCCGCTGTTCGGCCGCGCCGAGCGGCCCGATCCGGGGCGGATCTTTGAAATCGCCGACCACGTGGCGGGGGTGTTCCACAACTACGCCATGAACAGCAAGACGTGGCCCAGGGCTCTGTCGGAGGGAAGGATGCCCCCAGGGATGGAGGTCTCCGAATCCACCTTTGCCTGGCAGTCCCGGCTCTGGTCCTGGGCCAACTCCGGAGGACGAACCCTAGCCGGTCAGAGGATGGAGCGCCTGACCCAGGCGCCGCCACCGGCAGACGGGACACGGCCCCGGTTAGTTCTGGTCGGATCGGCCTTCCTGAGCCGCCGGGCCGCGGCCTTCCTCCGCGCCTGGGCCGACGCCGGCCTTGTCGACGTGGTTCAGCTGCTTCTCCTCCCGGCGCCTTTCGGACAAGGCTGGCCCCAGGGCCGCCCCTGGTCGTCGTGGGGGGCCTTCGGCCGGATGTTCCTCGAGGCCCTGCCGCCCCCCACCGAGTCCGTTCCGGCCGAACCCGGGACCACAGCCCTGGGAGTCCTTCAGGGCGCCCTGGCTTCGGGGCAGAAGTCCCCTCTCGTTTCGCCCGACCCCTCGCTCACCATCGTGTCGTGCTCCCATCCCCTGCGGGAGCTCGAGGTGCTGCGGGACCACCTGCTGGCCGCCCTGGCCGCCGACCCGACCCTGGAAACCCACGAGATCGCCGTCCTGGCCCCCGACATCAACGTCTACGCCCCGTTCCTGGACGCGGCCTTTCAGTCCGACGACCCGGGCCGCCACCTCGACTTCCACGTCATCGACCTCGACCTGGGCCGCGAGAACCCCTGGTTCCAGGCCCTCGACGCCCTGCTGGCCCTCCTGTCGGGGACCATCGACCGGCCCAAGCTCTTCGCCCTGGTCGATTCCCCCGAGTTCCTGGAGGCGTGGGGCCTTGACCGCGAGCAGAGGGACCTGTGGCTGGCCTACACCGAAGAAGTCTCGGCCTGGAGGGAAGATGGCCCCCGGGAACCCCAAAGCTGGGCCGCCAGCTGGGACAGGCTGTTCCAGGGCTGGTTTCGGCCCGACGCCGTGGATGGCCTCCCCGGCCTCGACACCTCGACCTCGGTGTTCCAGGCCCTGGGGAAGTTCCACCGGCTCCTGGGCGCCCTGGGGTCGGCCCGGGATGAGACCCGGCGCCCCCGGACGTTCCTGGACTGGGTGCGGTTCTTCGACGACCAAGCCTCGGCCTTTCTGGCCCCCGGCGAGGGTGTGGGGGGCGTCCTGTCGGGTCGCCTGAGGACCCTGGCCCTCGCCGGCGCCTCCGACGAGCCCTGGCCCTGGGCCGGATTCCGGGCCTTCGTGCAGGACCAGATCGCCCACTTTCCCGGCCGCCGGGGCCAGCTCCTCACCGAGGGCATCCACTGCTCGTCGCTGCGGCCCCTTCGGGCCATCCCCTTTCGGCTCATCGCCGTCCTGGGCCTCGACGAAGGGGCCTTTCCCCGCCGGAGCCCCGAGCCCAGTTTCGACCTGGGGCGCTTCGAAGAGGGCCACGAGGCCCTGTCGTCCCTGGCCCTCGACAGGTACACCTTCTGGGAAACCCTCATGTCGGCCCGGTCGGGCCTCTACCTGTCCTACCAGGGCCGCAGCGGCGTGGACGGGTCCGAAAGGCCCCCCTCCCCGGTCCTGGCCGACCTTCTCGACTACCTGGAGGAGGCGGGTCCGCCGTGGCCCGTGGTCCAGACCGCCGTGAAGGACTTCTCGGCGGGGACCCGGACCTGGTCGCCCCGGACCTGGCGGCGGTCGATCGCGTATGCCGGCAAGGTCTCCCCCCAGGAGCCCCCGCAGGAGGTGGCCCTGACCGGCGAGGAGGCCCTGGCCCTGTTTCCGGAAATCCGGGCCCAGGACGCCGCCCAGGCCTTTGTGGCCCCGGCCCGGTTTCACCTGCGCCGGGTACGCCAGATCACCCTGAAGGACGAGGACCACCGGGGTACCGAAGACGAAGAGCCCTGGTCCCTGCCCTTCCTGGAACGCCACGGCTGGGTCCAGGAGGGCCTCAGACGGTACTGGGCCGGGGATCCCCGCCCCTGGGACGTGGAGGCCTTCTTTGCCCTCGTGGAGGCGACGGGCCGGGCCCGTTCCGGGGTGTTCAGCGACCGGGACAGGGCCGAACTTGAACGCCGGGCCGACGAGGCGCGCCAGTGGGCCGAGGCCCTCAGGGCCGAGGGATGGACCCTTTCGGCGGTTCCCCGTCCGCGGACCCAATGGGCCGGCAAGCCCTGGTCCGACGACGGTGACCGGCTGGTCCGGGGAGACGAGATCCTCTTGCCCCGGCTCCTCTTCGCCGCGACCCTGCCGGCCCGGGGCGAGGTCGAAGCGTCGCTGCGCGTCCTCCAGGACCTTCCGGACGGCGCCTTTCTGGCCACCCTCTCGCCGTCGGGCCAACGAAAGCTCCGCACCTGGGTCCCCGACGCGGCCCAGACCGCCGCCTTGGCCGACCGAGCCCAGGAATTCTGGCTCACCGCCGCCCGCCGGCCTCTTCCCTTTTCGCCCGACCTCTGGGCTGCCGTGGCCCGGCGCCGGGACCAGGACCCCGAAGAACCGTGGACCCAGACCCTGGCGGGGGCCTGGCGAACGGCCCGGGACGCCACCTTCGGACGGACCGAGGCCACCCTGGCCCGGGACCCCTACGCGGCCCTGGTCTTCCCCGACGACCCCGGTCCCGAATGGGCACCCGACCTCGAACGCTGGTGGAAAACTCTCTTCGAGCCCCTCTGGGGGGCCTGGTCATGAGCGTCACGTGGATCGAGGCCTCGGCGGGAACGGGCAAGACCTACACCCTCGTCCAGACGGTGGTGGGCCTGGTGAAGGACCAGGGACGGAGCGTCGACCAGATCCTGCTGGTAACTTTCACCGAAAAGGCCACGGCGGAACTGAAGACCAGGGTCCGGGCGGGGTTGCGTCAGGCCTGGAAGGACACCCGGGATCCCCGGCTCTCCCAGGCCCTCGAAGACCTGCCTTCCATGATGGTCACCACCATCCACGGGTTCTGCCGGGCCCTCTTGGGTCAGTTTCCCCTGGAGTCCGGGGTCTCGTTCACCCCCGAGCTCGTGGACCAGGACCGCCAGTGGCGCCGGCTTCTGCGGGACGAACTGCGGCCCCGCCTCGGGGGACTCGACGCCGAGCTTCTGGCGTGGGCTGGCTTGGAGGACGAAGAGGACCTCCTGGATCTGGCGGCCCAGGCCCTGAACCGGGGCCTTTTCTCTCTCCCGCTGGCCCACCCCACCCCCGACGAACAGCAGAAGTTCGACGCCTGGCGGCGCGAGCTGTCGGTCCCACGGGACCCGGGCGCCGGGGCCCTGCCCCAGGAGTTGTCCGAGAAGGCCGACACGGCGGCGTACTTCAAGTCAAACTGGTACAAGTCGCCCTACGCCGCCGTCCGCGATCTGCTCCAGGCCCGGACCCCCGCCGATCTCCTGGCCTGCCTGACCGGCAAGTCGAGGGAGGCCCTGGCCAAGTGGGACGAGGACAGCACCATCTGGAAGAAGGGCGCCCCGCCCCTCTCCCCCTTCCTCCAGGCTCTCCGCGACGCGGCCCTGCAGTTCTGCCAGACGGCCGACGCCTGGTCATCGAACCTGGAACCCGGCTCCGACCTAGCCCTGTTCTTCGGAGGGTGTGCCCGGCACCGGGTCCTCGCCGACCTCTGCCTCCCCGTTCTGAACGAGCGCTCGGCCACCGAACTGACCTACCACGACCTCATCGACCGGGTCAGGCGGCTGGTCACGTCGCCCGAGGGTGCTGCCCTGAACCAGGCCGCGGCGTCCCGGTGGACCGCCGTCCTCATCGATGAATTCCAGGACACCGACCCCGAGCAGTGGGACATCTTCTCGTCGCTGTTCCTCAACGAGGACCACGACCTCGTCCTCGTCGGCGACCCTAAGCAGTCGATCTACCGGTTCCGGGGCGCCGACCTGAACCTCTACCGGGCCGTCCGGGACCAGGTGAAGGCCCAGGGAACCCAAACTCTCGTCCTCGACCAGAACTTCCGGTCCACGGCCGCCATGATCGAGGCCGTCAATCAGGTCTTCGACCCGGCCCGGGGGGCCCCCTGGGACCACCCCGAAGACTTCCACCCCTCGCGTAAGGGCGACAAGGCAGTGGAGGTTCTCGTCCGCCGGGGACCCGGGGATGTGCTGGAACCCGTGGCCCCCCTGGCTGCCTACCGGTCTCCCGGGGCCGAGGGTGACTGGCACGCCCACCTGGCCGCCACCGTCCTCGACCTCCTCGGCTCCTGCCTCCTGGATACCGAAGGGGTGACCAGGGCCATCACGCCCGGAGACTTCCTGATCCTGGTCCGCCGCAAGCGTGAGGCCTGGTCGCTGTTCCGGCGGCTCTCGGCCCTAGGAGTTCCGGCCACGGTCGGCGGCTCCGGGGGTCTGCTGGCCAGCCGGGAGGCCCAGGAGATTCTCCTCTTCCTCAAGGCCCTGGAGTCACCCCGGTCGGTGTCGGCCGCCGGAGCCCTGGCGTGGACGAGACCCTTTCGGGGCACCCCGGTCGACACCCTGCTGGCGGGCCTCGACGCAGCCCAGGCCGACCGGTCCCGGGGGGCATACCTGCGGGCCTTCCGGGTGGTGGCCCGGGGCTCGGACCCCGACGGCGGCGGACTGGAGGCCCTGCTGGCCCAACCGGGGGGACCCCGCTTGGTGACCAACCTCGAACACGTGCTGGAACTGGTGCAGGAGAGGCACCACCAGGGCCAGGTGCCCCGGGGCCAAGCGGCCCTCGCCCTGGAAACGTGGATCGAAGGCCGTCTCCAGGAGGACGAGGTCGACCTGCGGCGGGATGGGGAGGCCCCCACCCTGCGGCTTATGACCATCCACGCGGCCAAGGGCCTCGAGGCGCCCATCGTCCTCCACGGGTTCCCCGGGGAGTCCCCGGCCGACCGGGCCCCCTGGCTGGTGACCCGGGGAGTCGACTTCTTGAAGACCCCGGCGAGCGTGGCCGCCGAGGCCGCGGAACGCCAGGCCGAGGACCTGCGCCTGCGGTACGTGGCCCTGACCAGGGCCCGGGCCCACCAAGTGCTCTGCGTTCCTGACTCGGGGATCGAGGTTCCTCTCAGGGAACAGGAGACAAGACGGTGGTCCGGGGCGACCGAGAGCCTGCCGGTGGCCACCCTGGGTCCGGCCCTGACGGGCCTGGCCGACCGGCACCCCTGGGTCGAGAGCCACTCGGGGCTGTGGCGCCGGGCCACCCGGGACGACGAGCGGCCCACCACGGTATGGGACCGCCCCCGGGTCCGGGACGACGAGACGTCCCTGGCCGAGCCGTCGGCGGCCGATACCCTCCCCGCGGGGCCGGCCTTCGGCGACCTCGTCCACGACATCCTTGAGGCAGCCGACTTCCGGGGCTGGGCCGCCGGGGCCCCCGAAGAGGCCCGCCGGGCCACGGCCCAGGTGGTCGAAGAGCACTGCTTGGCCCGCCGCGGCCTGTTCCAGGGCCGGGACCTCTCGCGGCCCCTGGGAGACTGGCTGGGCCGGGTTCTGGCCACTCCCCTGTCCCTGGGTACCGGCCAGGTGACCTTCACCGGCCTGGCCCCCGAAGACACCCGGCGGGAGCTCGAGTTCCACCTCCCCCTGGCCCACCGGGGCACCCGGTCGTTCCGCTGGGGCGAGAAGGAATTTACGGTCCACCAGGGCTACCTCACCGGTCGGATCGACCTTGTGTTCCGGGTGGAAGACCGGCTCTACCTCGCCGACTGGAAGACCAATCGTCTCGCGCCCGGCCAAACGCCCCGGGACCTCATGGCCGAAGCCGGGTACGACCTCCAGGCCCAATGGTACTGGGAGGCCCTGCGTCGGCTCGCCGTTCTCCAGGGCGAGACCCTGGAACCCGCCGGGGTGCTGTACGTGTTCCTCCGGGGGGCCGGAGACCGGGCCCAAGGGGTCTTCCTGGGTCCTGGGGACCTGGCCAAGGACACCCTCACGCCGTTCTTAGGGGAGGTGGCCCGTGGCTAGCTGGACGTCGGACCTGCCCTGGGCGCCCCACGAGGAGGGTCTGGCCCGGTGGAGCGCCGCCCGGTGGGGCTGGAAATCCGGGGACCCCGACTGGCCGTCGGCCGTGGCCCTGCTGGCCTTCGCCGAGGACGAGGGACATACCGCCGTCGACTGGGCCCGGGCTCCCGATCTGTGGAACCGCCGGTTCGCCCGGCTGGACTCGCCGCCGCCCTTCGCCCTTCCCCCTCCCGAAACTTGGCCGCCCGGACTTTTTGACGGCTGGCTTGTCCGGGCTTCCCGGGCCCGGCCGGCCGTCCAGACGGTTCG
>JAHFSN010000011.1:11597-15962 GCA_023265735.1 Spirochaetaceae bacterium
GCCGCTACGCCCCCGGGCCTCGACGCCGTGGGCCAAGACGCCGCCGTGGCCCGGGCGGGCCAGGTCCGGCTGCTCCTCTTGGCCGGGGGACCCGGCACCGGCAAGACCACCACGCTGCGTCGGCTGGTGGCCCGGTGGGCCGCCCAAAGGCCAGGTCTGCGGACCGTGGTGGCCGCCCCCACCGGTCGGGCCGCGGCCCGGGTCCGCCAGAGCTTCGCCGGCGCCGAGGCCGTCCCCGAGTGCCTCACCGTCCACCGGCTGCTAGGTCTGCCCCCGGGGCTGGGGAGTCCTTGGCACGGCCCCCACCGGCCCCTCCCCTTCGACCTGGTCATCGTCGACGAGGCCTCCATGCTCGACCTGCGGACTGCCGAGGCCCTCACCGGGGC
The DNA here is from genome assembly GCA_023265735.1 of Spirochaetaceae bacterium. Classification (GTDB taxonomy): domain Bacteria; phylum Spirochaetota; class Spirochaetia; order JABEVK01; family JABEVK01; genus JAIFLN01. Next base: position 11,984 of record JAHFSN010000011.1, read on the forward strand.
CCTGGGACCCCAGGCGGCCCTGGTGCTGGTGGGCGACCCGGGCCAGCTGCCCAGCGTCGAGGCCGGGGCCGTCTTCCGCGATGTGCTGGCCCTGCCCGAACTGGCAGGATGCGCCGTGCGGCTCCACGAGCGCTTCCGCCTGGCCGAGACCAGCCGGACCCTCGTCCAGGTCTTTGACCTCCTGCAGGACGCCTCGGTCTCGGCCGAAGAGGCCGTGGAACGGTTGACCGACCTCGGTGACGGCCGGGCCCCCGACTTCCGGTGGCTGGTCTGCACCGCCGACGAGGACCCGGGCCCCCGGGCCCTGGCCGCCTGGGGCTCTCCCCGGAACCTCAGGGTGGACACCCTGTCCCAGCGCATCCTTCTGTCGCCGGTCCACGAGGGACCCGGGGGCGCCCAGACCCTGGGGGCCCTCATCGATCGGTCCCTGGGCCGCCACCCCGGGGCCGTGGGCCCCGGTCTGCCCTGGATGATCACCCGAAACCTGCCCCACCTCGACCTCTCCAACGGGGACCGGGGCCTGGTAGTGGCCCGGGACGGCCAGCTCTGGTTCGAGACTCCGGAGGCCCCCGGCAAGCCCAGGCCCTTCTCCCTGGTCCGGGACGACGGCCAGGGAGCCTGGGCCATCACCGTCCACAAGAGCCAGGGGAGCGAGTACGACCACGTGGTCCTGGTCCTCCCCCCGGCTCGGCTCGGGGTCTCCGGCCGGGAGCTGGTCTACACCGCCCTCACCCGGGCCCGGTCGTCGGCGGTGCTGGTGGGCTCGGCGGCCAGCCTCAAGGCCGCCCTCACCGATACGGGCGGCCGTCAAACAGGGCTCAACCTGCGGCAACCGGCAGATGAAGCAGACGGGTGAGAAGCCGACACGGAGCAGTTGGGAATGGGGCGCCGACGGCAAGGGGCCTGAGCGATCCCGCAGGAGCGAAGCGACGAGGACTAGCGATGGCCCTTTGCCGTCGAAGCGGGGCCCCATTCCCGGGTCTGATAACCTACGGACACCACACAATCTTCTCCATCACTTCGGGGGTCGTCAGGGCCAGGGGCACGTAGTCCCCGTCGAGGACCACGGCCAGGTGGTGCTCGAGGGCCCAGATCTGGTCCTCGGTGCCCTCGTAGGGTTCTGACCGCAGCAGTGACGCGGCCCGGCGGGCGTCGACCCCCTGGGCCGGGGTCGTGTCCGGCAGCCTGCGAGTATCGAGGAGGAGGTAGGCGTCGGGGCCCTGGGGCAACAGGAACAGCACCCGCCGCTGGTCGGTGCCCACGAACGACTGGTTCCACTCGGTGAACAGCCCGTGGAGGGTCTCGAAGAACTCGGGGCACCGGAGGGTCTCGGCCTCGTAGGTGGGGTGGAAGAAGGTCGACAGGTGCTCCAGGTCGGCGCCCTCGGGGTAGACGTCGGCAAAGGTGCGCACCGGGTCCACCCGGTCGAGGCCCCACCGCTGGGGTTCGGCCTGGTAGCGGCTGTGGCGCAGGACCAGCAGCTGGCTCAGGCCAAAGGGCGGGGTCAGGTGGGGGATGAGCCGGATGAGGTGGAGCACGGGTTGGTAGTCGGCCAGGGTCTCTCCGGGGATGCCCCAGAGGAGGTTCCAGTACACCCGGACGCCCAGCATGGCGGCCCACCGCAGCAGGTTCAGGCTCTTCGACGGCCGGGCTCCCTTGTGGATGCGGCCCAGCAGCGCCGAGGAAAAGTTCTCGATGCCGGGCTGGATCTCGAGGACCTTGGCGGCCTTGAGGAGCTTCAGTTGGTCCCAGGTGAGGTCGGCCTTCTGTTCCCAGTAGAGTTCCAGGGGCAGGTCGGCCTCGGCGAGCCGGGGCAGCAGGGTGGTGAAGTACTCGGGGGGCATGATGAGGTCGGTGGTCTGGACCCGCAGGCCCGGGTACCGCTGGGCCAGGGCCTGCCAGTCGGCGAACACCCGGTCGGCCGACTTGGCCCGGAACGTGAACTTCTCGGGCTCGTAGGCGCAGAAGAGGCACGGCGACCGCTGGCCCCACCAGCACCCCCGGCTGGCCTCGTAGGGAAGATCGACCCGGGGCGTGGCCACCTGGTCGAAGAAATCGTCGAACGTCGGTTCGGGGAGGGCGTCGAGGTCCCGGCACAGCTGCCCCATCACCACCCGGCGGGCTGGCTTACGCCCTTCCCTCCAGTCCTTGAGCACTTCCACGAAGGCCCGTTCGCTCTCTCCCTGGAAGACCACGTCGACCCCGGGCTCGAGGCTGGCCAAACCCTGGGCCAGCTGGCCCTCGGCGTTGGCCCCGCCCACCAGGGTGAGGGCCTCAGGGTGCCTGCGCTTCAGGGCCCCGAGGAGGGCGAAGGCGGCATTGTTCTGCTCGAAGCTCGTGGTACAGCCGTAGGCCCGGTAGTCCCCGGCCAGGGTCTCGGCCACTTCGACCGTCCAGGCGTACACCTCGGCTTCGATGCGAAAGAGGTCTTCGAGGGTGGGCCGGGGCACCGGGGGAAACGGGACGAAGGGCTGGTCCCTCAGGCCGTAGTCGGCGGTGCCGAACATCGACGCCCAATCGAAGGTGAGGCCCGCGTTCCGGCCCAGGGGAGGCAGCCCCCAGGCGGCCCGGGCGAACAGCCTTTCGCCCATGAGCGAGTACGACCCCTGGGCCACCAGCCGGTAGTCGGCGCCCAGGCGCCGGGCCAACAGGGCGTTGGCGTAGCAGACCTTCACCGTCAGCCCCTCGCGGCGGGCGCAGGCCTGGAGCAGGTGGGCCGCCAGGGACGGCTGGTCGGGAAAGGCGAACGGAGGGACGATGAGGAGGAGGTCGGTCATGGTTTGAGGCCGAAGAGCGACCGGGCCAGGGCCAGGCCCTTCTCCAGCTCCTCGAAGCGCTGGTTCTGGAGGGCCACGCGGTGGTCCAGGTAGGCGTCGAGCCCCGGGGACCCCAGGGGCTCGGCGGCCCGACGGAGCTTCCTGGTCAGGCCCGTCAGGTACTCTCGGCCCCAGGCGAAGCCCTCCCGGAACACCCAGCCGTCGACGGTCTCCTCGGGCTGGCGGCGCCGCTGAGCTTCGCAGAGGAAGTAGGTCGTGAGGCCGCTCTCCTGGTCCTTTTTCCAGTCAAAGAGGTCGTGGCCAAACTGGTGCCAGACCGACAGGGCCTCGACCAGGGCCTGCCACGGCGTCATCGCCTCGGGTCGTCCGGCCCTCAGGCATACGGCCCCGACCTGGATCCCCGCGGCCACGCACTTGAGGCCCGCGGTGCCCAAGAACTCGTCCTCGGAGATGTTCAGGGCGTCGGCGTCCCAAACCGTTACCGCCGCCGACTGGTCCCAGAGCCTCCGGAAGTGGCCCCAAAACGGTGAACCGACCGGAAACAGCGCCTGGAACGCCGACTGCATCTCCTGGTGCAGCACCCCCGCCAAGGGGAGGAGCTGGGGATCGGCGGTGCCGTCGTCGTCCATGACGTCGTCGAGGAGCCGGATGAACAGGTACATGGCCACCGCCGAGTACACCAGGTCGGCCTGGAACCCGGCGTCGTGGCCTCCCAGGGCCTCCTCGGCCCACCAGGGCACCAACACCAGGGGGAACGAGAGGGGGGCCTCGACGGCAACCTCGAGCCTGTGGCCCTTAGTGAAGGTGTCCAGCCACCTTCGGGATCGCCCCGCCAGGTACGGCGGCAAGGCCTCGAACCGGGCGTAGAGCCGGTCGCTGGCTCCCAAAATGAGGGTGTGGAGTTCGGCAGGGTACATCAGCGGTTTCCTTGGGGGCGAAAGTGCCTCTGGGTTTGGGAGTGGTCGACCAGCCCCAGACCGTTGAGGGCCAGGACCCCCTCGGTCAGGGGGTCGAGGCCCAGGCGGAGGCCCAGGTCGCCGTCGTTGATGGCCGCCGTGAACCAGGCCCCCAGGCCCCGGGCGGTGGCGGTCAGGTAGAGGGTCTGGCTCAGGTGGGCCACGTCCATGAGGACGGCCTTGTAGACCTTGGCGTGCTGGCGGTACTTCCAGTACACCCGGTGGAACCGGACCACGTGGATGACC
>JAHFSN010000243.1 GCA_023265735.1 Spirochaetaceae bacterium
GAGCGGCGACTCCCAAGAAAGAGGTCCTTATGGAAATGCAGAGCGGCGGAGAAGACGACCAAGAGGAAGCGAAGGACGGCCTTTCCGCCATGGCCATGCCCCTCGTCCAGTTCTACCAGGAGCTGAAGAAGTCGGGGGTCACCGATATCCGAGAGATCGCCCAGAGGACCTTTGACCATCAAAAGGAGCAGGAAAGACGGGGACTGGCCTCGACCGGCGGCTTCACCAAATCCGGAAGCAGCAGCGTGGCCGAGATCTGGGGAGCCTTTGACAACAGCGGCAGGGAGTGCATTTCGTGGTGCGCCAACCACTATTTGGGGCTGAACCGCAACACGCGTGTGATCGAGAGGACCCGGGAGGCCATCAGCGTGTACGGAACAGGTTCCGGCACGTCGGGGATGTCGGGGGGGATGTGTTCCCTCCACAAGGAAATTGAGGCCCGGATCAAGGAGCTCACCGGGAAAGAAGACGTGCTTCTCTTTCCCACGGGCTATTCCGCGAACCTCGGATGCCTGTCGGTCCTTCCCGGCGACAACGACGTGGTCCTCTTTGACCGGGAATGCCATGCCTCCCTCATCGATGGGATCCGCTTTTCGAACAAGAAGTGGGTCCCTTTTTCCCACAACAGCGTGGAGGACCTCGAAAGGAAACTGGAAAGGCTCTCGGAAATTCATGAGAACGTCTTTGTTGTCGTGGAGACCGCCTACTCCATGAGCGGCGATCTCTCTCCTTTGCGGGAAATCTGCGAACTGAAAAAGAAGTACAACTTCCTCTTGTACGTCGACGAAGCCCACACCTTTGGGTTCTATGGGAAGGATGGCGCCGGCTATTGCCACGAATTGGGAATCATGGCGGACGTGGACTTTTTGATGTCGACTCTGTCCAAGGCGACGGCTTCCCTGGGGGGCTTTTTGGCCACCGACGCCAAGTACATTCCCTACCTGCGGCACCGGGCCGATTCCTATATCTTTCAGGCGTGCCTCTCCCCCGGCGATGCGGCCACCATTCTGGCGTGCCTCGATGAGATTCGGGACAACCCCCAGATGATCGAAGATTTGCACGAAAAGAACCGGTATATGCGGGGGAAACTGGAAGCGGCCGGGTTTGATCTGAAGAACAGCAAGAGTCCCATCATCCCCATCTTTATCCCCGATGCCCCCACGCTGATGGCCTTTAACCGCGAGCTCTTTGAAATGGGGATCTTTTCAGTGTCCGTGGTGTATCCCGCCGTGAAGCCGAAGGATGGAAGGATTCGGTTCATCATCAATGCCTCCCACACGAAGGAGCATATTGATAAGACCGTGCAGGCCCTCGAAGTGCTGGGGAAGAAATACAAAATTCTGGGACGATGAACGGAGAAGACAGGAGGATCGATGCTTCTCGCTCAACAAACTTGGCAGCTCCCCGACAGGGACCTCATCCTGGAAAATGAAGGGGTCTTGCTTCGTCCCGTATCCTGGGAACGGGATCGGGTAGACCTTTGGAAGGCCGTCGAGAGGAGCAACCGGGAAACCGACCTCTTTCGCTTTCACATCAACGTCGGGCCCTTTTCTTCGCTGGAGGAGTTTTCGGAATACTTCTTGTACAAATGCCAGAACCTCAGCGAACTGACCTTTTCGGTGTTCAGCAAGCGTCTTCAGCGTCTGGTGGGTTGCTGCAGCGTCATGAACGTCAGGACCGACCACGGGACGGCCGAGATTGGATCGATCTGGTACGAGACCGAGGCCCAGCGCACTGAGATCAATACCAACACCATGTTCCTGGTGTTCGAGCACCTGTTCGAGGTTCTGGGATACCGCCGTCTGGAATGGAAGTGCAACTCGGAGAACCTGGCCAGCGCCCGGGCCGCCGAACGGTTAGGCTTCACCTTCGAAGGGAAGTTTCGGCAGCATTTTGTCAGCCGCGGGGCCAACCGCGATACCCTCTGGTATTCGATCATCGATTCCGAGTGGCCCGCCGTCCGGGCTAGGCTCGAATCGTTGCGGCAACCCAGGCAGGGTGCCGGCGTCAATACTTCGCCGCCCAGTAGGCCCTAGGGTAAAAGGAGTCGCCCATGATGAGTCTTGAGGTCCTCTTTGTTTCGCTGACCCTGCTGGCGGGAACGGCGGGCGGGTCTGACCCCGCTGCCGAATTGGCGGCCCAGGAACCCCTCCACGTGGTGGTCGCCACGGACCCCACGTTTCCGCCCATGGAGTTCCTGACGGAACAGAACTCCCTCGTGGGGTTCGATATCGACCTGATGAGGGCCATCGCCCAGAAGGCCTCCCTCGAAATCGAGTTCAAGATGGTCTCTTGGGACGGCATCTTTGAAGGGCTGGTCTCCCACGAGTACGACGCCATCGTGTCCTCGGTCACCATCCTCCCCAGCCGGCAAGAGCACCTCGGATTCTCCCGACCCTACATCAACGCGGGACAGTCTCTGGCGACCAGGGCCTCCGACGGCGACGTCACCTCCCTCGGCGACCTGTCGGGACACCCGGTTGGCGCGCAGGCGGACACCAGCGGCGCCCAGATCGCCCAGGACCAGCCCGGCGTGAAGGTCGTCCTCTTTGACGACATCGATGAGCTCTTTCGGGCCCTGGTCGACGGAAAGGTCGACGGGGTGGTGGTCGATCTGCCCGTGGTCTCCCAGTATGTCAACAACCCCAAGTTTCAGGGGGCCCTCCGTCTGGCGGCCGGCCCCCTCAACACGGAAGAGTATGGGATCGTCTTTGCCAGGGAGAACCGGGCGCTCCTGGACCGCGTGAACCGGGCCCTCGATCTCCTGAAGGCCGACGGCGAGCTGGATCGGCTCCTGGCGAAGTGGAGTCTGAAGCCGAGAAACTAACCCCAGTTCTTGGTGAGCGCCCGGGTCGTCCCACGCCTTGCTCTACACGTATCGGCGCTCTATATTACACGTGTAGGGGGAACTCATGCTGACGAAACTCACCCTGACCATCGAAAAAGAGGTCATTGAAAAGGCCAAAGAGTACGCCCTGGGAAAGAACAAGAGCGTTTCTCGGATCGTGGAAGAGTACCTCAAGAACGTCTCCCAGCAGGACATCCGGCAGGTCCCTCTCCGGGACCTCCCCGCGCCGATCACCGACAAGCTCGTCGGCATGTTTCCCGACTCGGGCGAAGACTACCAGGACCTTCTCGATAGGGCCCGGGAGGAGCGCCTGTCATGATCCGGCGGGTCCTGATTGATTCGGACGTGATCCTGGATGTGGCCCTGGCCCGGCAGCCCTTTGTGGAGGCCAGTCGAGTCGTCCTGGCCGTTCTGGAAAACGGAAAGGCCGTGGGCTTCGCCTCGTCGAACAGCATCACCAACATTTACTACGTGCTGAGAAAAGCCGGAGGCGATGCCAAGGCCCGGGAGTTTATCGGAAACCTCCTCAGGTACCTCACGGCCCTCCCCATCGACCACGCCGATCTCTTGAAGGCCTTGAAGTCCGATTTCGCCGACTTTGAGGATGGGGTTCAGAACTGCGCCGCCCTGAGCCACCAATGCGAGGCCATCGTGACCCGAAATGGGAAGGACTATGCCTCGTCAGAACTCGAGGTGTTCCTGCCCATCGAATTCCTGAGGAACTACGAGTAGCCCTTTGAGGAACCTGAGGCACGGAGGACACGGAAAGGGAGGCCTCGGGAGGGCTGAGCGCTCTTCTACGATAGGACAGCGCTCTTCCGCAGCCCGATCGCCCTCTTCCCGATAGCGCTCGCCCTATCCGGATATAGGACAGCGCTCTTTTGAATAGCGCTCACCCTATCCAGAGATCCGACCGCCCTATCGCGGATAGCGCTCGCCCTATCCAAAGACCCGACCGCCCTATCGCGGATAGCGCTCGCCCTGTTCCCGATAGCGCTCGCCCTATCCAGAGATGGGAAAGCGCTGTCGTGGATAGGGTTGCCGAGAGTTGGAAGAGCGCTCGGGGAGGAAGACGTTCACGCGATGACGCGGAGGGGGCGGAGGCGCGGGGAAGGCCGAGACGAGGGAAGAAGAACTCACACGGAGAAGCGGAGAACGGGAGGACTGAAGACGATGAATCGACGCGCCCGTTGGTTGAGGGGGTCTCGTGGAAGAATGGAACCGCCCGCTTCGCTAGAGGACGCGGAGGGAGGACGAGGAGGAGAAGACGGAAGAGGTTCACCGCAAAGACGCCAAGGACGCAAAGTCCGACTCGGCGGTCGGGAACTCGAGAATGCGGTGTGGAGGAATTGGACAGGAAAGGGGGTTGGGTTTAGGGTGGTGGTGGCTGTGGAATGCGGAGAATCGCTCTGGGGGGAGCGGAATGGGGTCTAGGGTGGAGTTAGGCTGACCGGCAGAATTCCATGTTAGACAGACCCTTCGGGCGGAGGAGAATGAAGAATAGGAAGTTGGCGTTCCCGACGTCCGGAGCGTTTAGTTGCGGTCCCTCTTCATTCAAAGGAAAAGTAGTTTTGGCTCTCCTTTGACCCGGATCTCGACATCCGAAGAATAGTCCGTACTTGCCAGTGAATCCAAGTCAG
>JAHFSN010000244.1 GCA_023265735.1 Spirochaetaceae bacterium
TCAGCACAGTCCCACACGGCGGTAAACTGGGCGACCCCGATGCCCGCCACAATCCGTGTCGTACAGATCGACCCGGGTCCCACCCCCACCTTCACAGCGTCGGCCCCCGCGTCGATAAGACGCTTGGTCCCCTCGCGGGTAGCCACGTTGCCGCCCACCACCTGGAGGTCGGGATAGGCCTTCTTGATGGCCTTCACGGCATTCACCACGTTGGAGCTGTCCCCGTGGGCGGTGTCGAGGACGACGAAGTCGCACTTGGCCTGGAGCAGCAGGGGAACCCGCTTCTCCCAGTCCTGGGGGCTCACGGCGGCTCCCACGATGAGCCGGCCCGATTCGTCGACGGCGGCGTGGGGGAACGCCTGGTGCTTCTCCATATCCTTGACGGTGACCAGCCCAATGAGCCGACCGGTCTTGTCCACCACGGGGAGCTTCTCGATCTTGTACTTGTTGAACTTCTCCTCGGCGGTGGCGAGGTTCACGGTTTCCACCTCGACCACGGGATTCTTGGTCATGACATCGTCGACCAGCTGGCTGTAGTCGGAACAGAACCGCAGATCCCGGCCGGTAATGATGCCCACCAGCTTGCGTTCATGGTCGACCACCGGCATTCCCGAGACGCCGTGTTCGATCATGAGCTTCTGGACCGCGTCGACGGTCTCCCCCTTGCGGACCACCACAGGGTTCTCGATGACCCAGTTGAGGTACCGCTTCACCCGGCCCACATGCTCGGCCTGGACCTGGGGACTGAGGTTGCGGTGGATAACGGCCGCGCCCCCTTCCAGGGCCAGGGCGATGGCCAGACGGTCTTCAGACACCGTGTCCATGGCGGCGGCCATGATGGGGATATTCAGACTGATCTTCTTGGTCAGCTTGGTCTTCACGTCGGCCTGACCTGGCAGGAAGTCGGCGAAACCGGGCTGGAGCAGAACATCGTCGTAGCTGAGGGATTCCTCAAACTGAATCACTTCGAGACCTCCTGAAGGGGCCTTACCAGGGCCTCGTACTTGTCGGCCAGGGCCCTGGCTTTCGCGGGGGCCTGACCGTGGTAGGTTTCCGGATGGGAGAAGAACTGTTCGGGGTCCCAGCCCGTCCTGGATTTCAATTCCTGGCTGAGCTTCTGCCACACGGCGGGACGGGCCCTCAGGGCCTCCAGGAGCGGCCGCTTCTCCTTCTCGCACTCCAGGGTCAGCACCCGGACCACCTCGTGGCCCTCGGGCTCCCCGGCCAGCGACAGCAGAATGTAGACGCTCTCGGCCAGGACCAGGTCGCCGGCCCCGTCCCTGAGATTCTTCTCCAGGCGTTCGCGGTCCACCGAGAGGGTGGAGACCACCTTGAGCATCCGGGCCGCAGCGGCTGTGAACCCGGCCAAGTAGTCTCCCACAAACCGGCCCGACGCCGAGTTGGTCAGGTCGCGCTGGTGTTCGCTGATTTGGTCCATGAAGAAGGTCATGACCCGGGGCGCAAAGGTCTTCCAGAGGCTTTTCACGTGTTCGCTGTTCCAGGGATTGCGCTTCTGCGGCATGGTCGACGACCCCACCTGGGTGGCGGTGAAGAGCTCGCGAAACTCCCCGATCTCGGACCGCTGGAGGTTGCGCAGGTCGTCGGCCAGGTTGGCCAGAATTCCGAACGCGACGTTGAGCTCCAGCAGGAGACGGAGGAGGTACTCGGGCTCCACCAGCTGGGTGGAATGTTCCGACGGTTCCAGGTCAAGGTAGCCCAGCACCTTCCTCTCGAGGGCCGCGGGGTCACTTGTCATGACGCTGGTGGCGTTGTAGGCCCCGACGGCGCCGGCAAACTTGCCCTTGAGCGTGTCGGAGAGCCGCTGGATCTCAAGGATGGACTTTCCCAGCCGGCTGACGTACTCGGCGAGGGCAAAACCCACGGTAATGGGAACCGCAAACTGCCCGTGGGTGCGGCCGATCTGGGGAGTGTCGGCCTCCTGGCGCGAGATCTTGATGAGGGCCAGCTCCAGGTCAGCTAGCAGGGGAAGGATGACGGTCTTGACGGCTTCGCGGATCTTGAGGGCATTGGCGGTGTCGAGCATGTCGACCGAAGTGGCCCCCAGGTGAACGAAGGGAACCAGGGCCGGGGGAAGGTGCCTCTTGATAACGTTGACCAGAGCCCGGATGTTGTGCTGGGTCTTTTCCTCTTCCTCGTACACTTCCTCGGGGAGAACGGCGGCTTCCAGGAGGTCGAGGGCCGCCAGGAGAGCCGGACGGTCGGCAGGGGGAAAATGGAGGTCCACGTGGGCCTTGAGGAGGGCCACCTCGCAACGGACGGCGTAGCGGACCGAAGCCTCTTCACTGAGGCAGCTTCCCAACCGGTCAAACAGCTCGCGGTTGGACAAATAGTAGCGGTGATCGAGGGGGGAAAGATTCAGAAAAAGGCTTCTTTGTTCCATGCGGCAGTATGGCAAAGCCCCTGTCTTTTGTCAAACCTTTGGGGTAGACTCCGGGTATGTTTTCGATCCGCATCTGCACGACGGCGGGCTGCCGACGTCACGCCGTAGAGCGCAGCGACGTGTGTTTCGGACACGTCAGCGACCGAACTGCCTACCTCGAGGACCTCAAATCCTGGATGGCGCCCCAAAGGGACTTTGCGGGACTCTCCCTCGGCCGGCAGGTCTGGGAAGGGATGGATCTCCGGGGCCGCTCCTTCGAGGGCTGCAACTTCATGGGGTGCCGCTGGGAGAATGTTCAGCTCGACGGAAGCAGTTTCCGCCATTGTTTTCTGGACTTCGGAGTCTTCAAGCACTGTTCTTTTCAGAAGACCTCCTTCCTCTTCTGCAGTGTTTCGGGGGCCCGGATGGAGTCCTGTGATTGGAAGGGTTCCGATCTCCTCCACGTCAACTTCAACGCCCTCGAGGCCATGGAGACCCAGTTCTCCGAGTCGGACCTGTACTTCACCCGGTTCATCGGTGCCAAACTCAACCAGGTTGACTTCATCGACTGCAATCTCAAGAAGACCCAGTTCACAGGCTCCTGGCTGCAGGACGTGAATTTCAAATACTCCAACTACGAAGAGGCCGAATTCGACGTGGCGCCCGGGGCGCCGGGGGTTCCGTCTTGAAACTCGTGTTCCACTATTCGGTGGAGAACTTTTCCAATACCTACGTGGTGGGTCCCAAGGAGGGCGGCGACGCCCTGCTGGTCGATCCTGGCGTCCTGGATGTCCGGCTGTTGGAAGCCATCGAGTCCAACGGCTTCAACATCCGCTGGGTCCTCATCACCCGTTGCCAGCCGGCCCACGTCCGGGGCCTGCGAACCCTCAAAAAGGTGTACGATGCGGAAATTTACAGCCGTCAGGCCTCGGTTCTGGAGTTCGAGTGTCAGATGGTCAAACCGGGAACCCACCTTCAGCTGGGGGATTTCCGGATCGACTGCCTCTGTTTCCCCGAGCTGAGCCACGATACCGTCGTCTACCGCTACCAAGACTGGGTCTTCTGCGGTGACCTCATCTCGGCAGGGAAGCCGGGAAAGACGACCAGCGCCTACGCCCAGGCCAACTTGGCCGTGGCCCTGGAGCGCCGGTTCTTCACGTGGCAGGAGGATCTGCTCATCTTCCCGGGAGAGGGGCCGCCGACCACCCTCCGAAGCGAAAAGCTCTTCAACCTGGCCCGCCGGTCAGCGGGTCTGGAAGTCCAAGATCAGAAAGTACCGCCAGGAACTCCGGAGGAAAAGGAGCTCTGAACACCCGGGGTACCGTCTCTCCAGGCAGACAGAGGGAGAGTTCAGCCGCATGGAGCATGAGCGGCGCCGGGCGCTTTGGGTCGGGCCGCGCGTAGATAGGGTCGCCGAGGATAGGGGTGCCCAGACTGAGGCTGTGGACCCGAATTTGGTGGGTCCTCCCTGTGTGAGGATGGAATCGGACGAGGGCAAACCCGGGCACCCGGGCGACAACCGTCCACGCGGTCACGGCGGGTTTGCCCTGGCTGGGTCCCACCGGCGCGAACCTCTGCCGATTCCGGGGATCCCGGCCAAGCCACCCCTCGACGACCCCGGAGTTTCCTTTCGGCGACCCCTTCACCACGGCGTAGTAGGTCTTGTGGGCCAAACGGTCCCGGAACTGGACGGCGAGGGCCTCGAGGGACTCGGGGGTCTTGGCCGCGATCAGCACCCCCGTGGTGTCCTTGTCCAGCCGATGCACAATTCCCGGACGAAGGTCCGCCTCGTCTTCGAAGTTGTCCGCCAGATCCTTAATCCGAAACAGAAGAGCCTGGACCAGGGTGCCCGACCAGTGGCCATGGGCCGGATGAACGACCATCCCTCGGGCCTTGTTGACCACCACGACCTTGTCGTCCTCGTAGATCACCTCGAGGGGCAGGTCTTCGGCTCCAAAGGCCGCCTCGGGGAGGTCGCTCCATCGGATGGTCAGAGACTCCCCTCCCTCCAGCTTGACCGAGGCCTTGAGGGACTTTCCGTCCCGGGCCACCTCAACACCCCGCCGGTCGTA
>JAHFSN010000245.1 GCA_023265735.1 Spirochaetaceae bacterium
CGGCCCGACAGTTTGGGTGGGACTACCCGTTTGACCCGAAGGTGCTGGCCGCCCGGGCCGAGGTCTGGCGGCCCTGGAGGACCATAGGAACGTGGTATCTGTGGAGAGCCCTCGATCCGCACCCAGTGTTCTACTAAAGCCAACGCCCAGGATTCGCCTCATTCGCGTGCCGTATTTGGCGCCGCCGTCTGAGGGGAAACTATACTGAAAGCATGCGAATTCGCCGTTCTGTCCTGGTCCTGGCTGCCATGCTGCTCGCCACATCCTTAGGGGCCCAAACCCTCCGTGTGGGCTTGGCCTTAGGGTTTCCGCCCTACCAGTACTCGATCGCCGGACGACCGGCCGGTCTGGACGTCGACCTTACCGAGGCCATTCTCCATGAGGCCGGGTACACCGTGACCTGGGTCCAGGGACCCTGGGATGATGTACTGGCCACCCTAAGGACAACCCGAGACTTGGACCTGGTGGCAGGGATGGAGAAGACCGGAATCCGCAGAACCCTGTTCCTCCTGGGCCGCACCTTGTATGCCCGAAAGAATCTGCTGTTCCTCCGGGCGAACGAACCCGCGATCCACCGACTGGAAGACCTGGTCGGCCGGGCCGTGGCCGGTGACCGAGACTCCGGGATCGAAGAGCTTCTGGCCAGCCGGGGACTGAAAGACGATGTCCGCCTCGTCAGGACACAGACCAAGGAAGAGGCCTTCGCCCAGCTCTCAACCGGAAAGGTGGCCGCCGCCATCATGCCCGAGGCGGTGGGGTGGACCCTGGCGAGAAAGGCCGACATCGTCGTCAAGGTCCTCGATTTCGGAAACCCCGGCAGTCCGGTCGGGTTGGCCTTTCCCCGGGATCGGCCGGAACTTCTCAAGCAGCTGGACGAGGCCGTCCTCCGTCTGGAGGCCAGGGGGACGATAAGGACCATCCTCAGCCGTTTCACATCCAACACCTTGCGGTAGTTGGCGGGGTGCTTTGCTTCGCTCGCGGTCAGGGTCGATCACGGATTCTCGTTGTTTAGGCACGTTCGCGACTGGGTTACGACCTTCGTCCCCTTGATCGCGTCACTAAAGACTTCGAGTCCTCCAACGCCCCAATAAGTTGGGTTGAAGACGGTGTTGAGTTCAATTTCTTGGCTTGATACTCCATCGAGCTCCAGGTGACATCTCAAAGTCCTCACTATGCTTTAAGACTTTGTTACGTTAATCCTGAGTGCTTTTTGGGTGAATAGTCCCCGTAGCGGACCGGTAGACCTGAATCGTTATCCCCTTCAATGTGAACTTGGATCCGACGAGTTGGAGTAGCCAGTTCCGGCCACTGTCGGGGAACAGCCGCGCTCCCTGCCCTACGGCCACTGGGAAGATGAACAAATTGAGTTCATCGACGAGGTCGTTCTCGAGCAACCACCGGAACAAAGCGCCACTACCATGCACCTGCAACTCGCCTCCCGCCTTGGCCTTCAGTTCGCGGATATCTGTAGCCAGGTCACCGGAAAGAACGGTCGTGTTCGTCCACTTCGGCTCGAAGGGCGCGGTCAATGCCACGTATTTGGGCATTGTATGCAATGCAGTCCAGATCGGACTCTTGCCAGGGTCATCCCACTTTCCCCAGGAGCCAGCAAAGATTTCGTAAGTACGCCGACCGAATAGGAATGCACCGGCACGCTGATAGATCTCATCCATCGCGGTCGCAGCTTCGTTGTCGAAGTGCGCCCATCCGTCACGCTCGAATACGCCGGGCTCAACTACCCCTGCAACTGGGGCACCAGGTCCCTGCATCACTCCGTCCACAGAAACTTGTGCAGTAGCTGTAAGTTTCATGATTTTGCCCCTCCTCTTGTGGGTTCGCTTGTTGTCAAGTCGAGCTTATCCAATCTGACAATTGCAGGGATTCCAGAATCTGTCGCATGTTGACACCAAGATTGATGAAGACTTCCTTCGAACCTCTCCCGCTCGCTCTGTCGGACCGAGATCCTATCATCTTCTTTCTTTCCCCGCCCGGAGGGTCAATCTAACGCTGGCTTAACCGGAAATTCTCGTTCGGGCGCAGCACGATTGGCGCGAAGTCTGCAACGGGTGCTGCGGACTTCGTGACAAAAAGAGTTGTCCGATTGAAGCACATGCTAGGTGTCTCTCTGCTTTTTTTGCATTCCTCGCATTTTGACTTGACTCTAGCAATTCGCACTTTGTCCGCCTAAAATCCGAACAGATGAAATGTCCTGGCAAAGGCGTAGAGCCCAACAAAAATCCAGAGGCCAAGTGACCAAAACACAAAAAATCGTCCCATCCCACGATATTTTCCTTGATAGACAAGATTGCCTGCCTTGTCTTTCTTTAATAGTGTTCGTCCAGGGATAAATGCAAATAGTCCGCCAAGAATTACCATTAAAATGATTCCAGTAGCCAACAACCCCTTAGCTTCCTGAATGACATTCTTCTCTTCAAAAATACTTTTTAGTTTTTTGTCTTCAATTCTCAAACCTCGTTTTTCGGCTTCTTCAAGATAGATTTGAAATGCTCCTTCTTGATATGCATCCGGTCCTAAATAAATCTCTTCTAGAAGTTGTTCATTGGTCTTTTCTTTAATGGCCATGCGGATGTCGGACATAAATTTCTCCCCTAAGTATTCATAGCTAATAAATAGCCCATTTTGCCAAAAGGACTTGGTTCTGACCAGGAACAAACTAATAGTAGTGAAGCTCCAATTCTTTAGTCCCTATTTTCCTCTGCCCGAAGGGTCCACCTAACACCCTACCACCCCAGTCCATCCCCGCCGGAGCGAGACTCCCTACCATGCTGCCACCACTCTACCCCCAGTCCTCCGCCCCGTCCAATCCCACCGACCGGCGACTCCGACGTCGCCCTAAAACTGCGCGTGAGGGTCGTGACTAGGCTTCCTCTGCGTCCTCAAGCGAAGCGGGCGGTAAATTTCCTCACCGACCAGCTCAACCGTAGGGCGCGTCGACACACCGCCAACGCAAGGCCATTCGTGTCCTTCCGTGCCTTTCGTGGTTGCCCTCTACCCGTCCTTATTCCCTCGGCGCCCGTGGCGTCTTGAGCGAAGCGGGCGGTGAATTCCTCTTCGTCCCCGTCGATTTCCTGGTCTGGGGTGCCATTTCCCCCTCTCAGGCAGCCCGTCCTCCCTTGGGGAAGGAAAGTTCCGTCTCGGAGAGAGAAACTTGTCTCTCCGGCAAGGAAAGTTCCCTCTCCAAGACCCGACCTTCTCTCCGGGCGAGGCAAATTTCCTTGAAAAAGGGAGGACGTCCGCCCTCCGGGAGGCAACTTTCCCCCTCGGAGGGAGGACGGCCTCCCTTTGAGGACCAAATTGCTGCCTCGCGGACCCATCGTCGGGCCTCCGAGGTCCTCCGGCTTTTCCTTCAGGCGGAAATTCGCTAGTGTACGAAAGCTATACGATCACCGCGTTTTGCATACAAACGGTAGACCTTTGGGAGTTTTCTATGGATTGGCAGGCCTTGGTGAAGAGCCTTCACCCTCTGGAAGTGAAGGTTCTCTTGAGTTTTGGTCCGGGCGAGACGCTCACGGCCCAGGTGCTGGGGGCGCGGCTGGACTACAAGGTGGGCCAGGCCAACCAGGCGTTCAGCTGGCTCGTGGGCAAAGGGCTGGCCGCCGAGACGGGCCGGTCCAGCCAGACGGTGTACGAGATCACCGACCTGGGCCGGGACCAGCTCGACAAGGGCACCCCCGAGGAAAACCTCCTCAAGGCCCTCGAAAAGGCCCCCATCCCCATGGCGGAAGCGGCGTCCCTCCTCGGTCTCGAACAGAAGGACATGGGTTCGGCCTACGGTCAGCTGGCCAAGGAAGGGCTGTTGGCCATGGACGAGACGAAGAAGATCGTCCTCAAGACCGCCGAGCCCTCCCCCCGCATGAAGACCCTTCGGGCCCTGCTGGCCCGGGCGGCCCAGGGCGAGCTCACCGAGGCCGACCTGAAGGACGACGAAAAGACCGTCCTGGCCGGAGCCGCCAAGAAGCGCGGGGCGGCCACCAGCCCCTTCAAAGTCAGCGAGCGCGAGACCGTGGCCTACACCCTCACCCCGCCTTCGGTCGAGGTCGTCCAGCACCTGAAGGAAAGCGGCATCACGGGAGAGGAGCTGAACACCCTCACCGCGGCCCACCTGGCCGGCGGCGGCTGGAAGGGCCGGGTGTTCCGGGCCTACAACGTCCAGGCCCCGGCGGGCCGGCTCATCATCGGGCGGCGCAACCCTTACCAAGAATTCATCCTGGGAGTGAAGGACAAGCTGGTGAGCCTGGGCTTCGAGGAGTTCGACGGCCCCCTGGTGGAGACCGAGTTCTGGAACGGCGACGCCCTCTTCATGCCCCAGTTCCACGCGGCCCGGGACATCCACGACGTCTACTACGCCAAGAACCCCACCCACGCCAAGGCCATCGAACAACCCTGGCTCGACCGGGTGGCCGCAGCCCACACCGAC
>JAHFSN010000246.1 GCA_023265735.1 Spirochaetaceae bacterium
GAAGCAGACCGCCGAGGCCATGAAGAACATCTTCGAGAAGGTGTTCATCATCCAGGACATCGCCCGGCAGACCAACCTCCTGTCGCTCAACGCCGCCATCGAAGCCGCCCGGGCCGGGGAACACGGCCGGGGGTTTGCCGTGGTGGCCAACGAGGTCCAGAAGCTCGCCGAGCGCAGCCAGTCGGCCGCCCGGGAGATTGAGCAGCTTTCCAAGGAGAGCGTGGGGGTCGCCGAGCAGGCCGGCCAGATGCTCGACCGCCTCGTCCCCGATATCCAGAAGACCTCCGACCTGGTGACCGAGATCCACGCGGCCAGCACCGAGCAGTCCAGCGGGGTCCAGCAGATCAATTCGGCCATCCAGCAGCTCAACAGCGTCGTCCAGCAGAACGCCTCAAACTCCGAGGAGATGGCGTCCACCGCCGAGGAACTCTCGTCCCAGGCCGTGGTCATGCAGTCGGCCGTCATTCAGCTCAAGACCGGCCGCAAGGGCGATGCCAGTCTGCTGAACGGTCCCCCAGGCCGAGTCACCAGGGAGACCCACCTGAGCCCCACAACCCCCGCCTCCCACCGGTCCCTCCCCCAGTCCCGGGGTCCCGCCAAGGGGGCCAAGATCCTGCTTGAGCGGGCCGACGCCGAAGACGACGAGTTTGAACGGTTCTGAGAAGCCCGTCCTTGGGTGGGAGGTCCTGATCGCCCAAGGCCCCCTGCCCCGGAGACATCTCGCCGCCCAAAAAGTTCTTTCTTTCGGAGAACGCGTCTACTAGACTTTTTATTAGCATTATCTTCTTCGCGGACAAGCTGCGGAGGATGGGACCTGAGAAGCTCAGTTCGACAGAATGGGACGTCGTCTCGAAGGGAGTGTGATATGTCGTTGCGAAAGAAGTTACTGACAGGTTTTCTGGGCATCAGTTTGCTTGCCGCCTTTGTTGGCTTGGTAGGGATTTACAATCTCAACTTGATCAAGGCCGCGGAACAGGTAATGGAAACCAATGGAGTTGCCTCTCTCAAAACCCTCGTCAAGATGAGGGCAGACTACTCAGACGTACGGGTCGCCCTGCGGAACATCATTCTGAAATCGGACGACACCAGTATCCGAACCGTGGCAGACAAGTTCGGCAAAGCCATCCAGGCGTTCGCTGACGATATGAAGGAGTACTCCGAGACCTTCGCCAACGACCAGGACAAGGCCAACTTCATGAAGTTTTCCGCCGCCTGGCAGAACGACTACATCCCCCTGGCCAAGAAAATTGTTGAGTTCGGGGCCGCCAAGAAAGACGCCGAGGCTATCGGCATCCTCGACAGTCCCCAAGCGGCTGCGGCGGTCGGCGGTATGGAAGCCGCATTCCAGATAGTCCAGGATTTCAACCTCGGTTCCATTGACGTAATTGCGAAGGCTAATCAGTCACTAGTCGGAAACGCAACATTGGTTTCGGTCGTCATCGTGACCGTCGCCGTCCTTATCTCGATTCTTGTGGGACTCCTGCTGGCAAACTCCATCATCCTTGTTCTGGGCCGCATCGAGGAGGCCACAGGAAATGTCACGGTGGGGGTCGAGCAGATCTCCACCTCGTCCCAGACCATCGCCCAGGGGGCCAGCGAGCAGGCCTCCAGCCTCGAGGAGGTCTCGGCCAGCGTCGAGGAGCTGTCGGCCACCATCAGGCAGAACGCCGACAACGCCAGCCAGACCGAAAAGATCGCCACCAAGTCCGCCATGGACGCCCGGGAAGGCGGGACAGCGGTCAAGAAGACCGCCGAGGCCATGAAGAACATCTTCGAAAAGGTGTTCATCATCCAGGACATCGCCCGCCAAACTAACCTCCTGTCGCTCAACGCCGCCATCGAAGCCGCCCGCGCCGGTGAGCAGGGCCGGGGTTTTGCGGTGGTAGCCAACGAGGTCCAGAAGCTCGCCGAGCGCAGCCAGTCGGCCGCCCGGGAGATCGAGGAGCTGTCCAAGGAGAGCGTGGGGGTCGCCGAGCAGGCGGGCCAGATGCTCGACCGCCTCGTCCCCGATATCCAGAAGACCTCCGACCTGGTGACCGAGATCCACGCGGCCAGCACCGAGCAGTCCAGCGGGGTCCAGCAGATCAACTCGGCCATCCAGCAGCTCAACAGCGTCGTCCAGCAGAACGCGTCGAACTCCGAGGAGATGGCCTCCACCGCCGAGGAACTCTCGTCCCAGGCCGTGGTCATGCAGTCGGCCGTCATTCAGCTCAAGACCGGCCGCAAGGGCGATACGAAGCTGCTCAGCGGGGCCCCGGGCAAGGCCCCCAAGGTGGCCCACCTGACCTCCGAACACCCATCGATCCACCACTCGCTCCCCCCGTCCACGGGGCCCGGCAGGGGTGCCAAGATTCTCCTCGAGCGGGCAGACGCCGAGGACGACGAATTCGAGCGCTTCTGAGGAGCCAGCCATGGAACAAACCCAACACATCGTCCAAGCCCAGATCCTGCGGTTCGAACTGGCCGGAGAACACTACGCCTTCGATGTTCTGAAGACCAAGGAGGTTCTGGCCATCGTCAAGGTCACTCCCCTGCCCAACGCCCTGAGCTACCTCTCGGGGGTGGTGAACCTCCGGGGGAGCATCATCCCTGTGGTGGACCTGCGCAAGAAGTTTGGGCTGCCCCCCACTCCCGACACCATCGACACGTCGATCATCATCGTCGAGATCCAGAACCACGACGACACCGTGGTCATCGGGACCATCGTGGACGCCGTAAAGGGAGTCACGAGCTTCGATGAGAAGGAGATCGAACCCCCGCCCCGGTTCGGGATGCGGCTGAAGTCGAGCCTCATCCAGTCCATCGCCAAGAAGGACGGCGACTTCGTCGTGATCCTCGACGTCGACAAAGTCTTCGCCGAAGACGAGCTCACCGAAATCCTCGGTCACCCAGAGGCCAGCTAACCCTCAGTCGAGCGCGGCGAAGACACCAGTTCCTCACTCACCCGCCGAGCCCCCGCATAGGCCTGGTGACACTTCGCGGTGAACCAGGTTCACCCGGGATTGCTCCTCAGGCGTAGCGAGGAGGCCTTCGGGCGAGCGGAACTTGAAGTGAGAACCGGAGCGTACCCCAGCTACGTGAGGATTGGGGAGAGGATTTGCCGCAGTCAGCTAGCCCATAAGTTTCGAGCGAAGCGCCGAAGTGCCATTCCCCCCTTCAAGCGAAGCGATGAAGTGACACCCCGCCCACCGTTGCAGCCCGAGCTTCCGCCAAGGAGGCAGCGCTGGTCGGGTCTTGGGGCTTAGCGAGGAAGGGTTCTGGCGAAGCGGCGACCGGAGGGTTCCACCGGAGCGTACCCTTAGGTACGTGAGGATGGACCCGAGGACGACGCGAAGTCAGAACCCTCCGCAGTAGCCCCAAGGCCCGACCAGTCAATCGGTCCAGATGTCGTCGTAGGTATGCGGCCTCTCACAGAACCGGCACACGAAGCCCTCGCCCCGGCGCTCAAACTCGGGGCTGATCCCCTCGTGCTGGTGGGGATGGCTCACGCAGTTCTCGTTCCGGCAGCCGATTTCGGCGAAGTTGTAGATCCGGGGCGGCATGTGGAGCCGGTACTTGCGGATCACGCGCTTGTTGCGGATGGTGTTGAGGGTGCAGCCGGGGCTGAGGGCCGCCAGCTTCTTGATTTTCTTGAAGCCCAGCTCCGGCAGGTCTGGGATGGAGATGAGTCCCTTGACTACGTCGGACTTCACCGACGAGAAGACGCCCATGCTCGCCAGGTAGTTGAGTTGAAGGTTCCGCCGGATTTTGTCGAGGAGCTTCCAGATCTGCTCCACCGACCGGCCCATGCCGATGTGGTCGATGACAATGCCGTCGTCCACCGGCTTGATCCCCGTCTTGTACTCGGCGGCCTTGCCGTAGGGGTTGATCCTCCCCTCCTCCACGAAGTCGTCGGTGGGCTCGAGGTTGGTCTTCATGGTCCCTTCAAAGTCGAGACCGAGGCAGCCCGAGACCATGCCGATGAGGGTGATCCGAGCAAAGTACCCATTGCGGCTCTGTTCGTCCCACCCGTTGAAACTTAGGGGAGTGACGAAATCGGGGATGGTCGGGGCGATCCGGTTCTGGGGCAAGGGGTGGTAGAACTTGGTCCCCGGGGGCAGCTTCTCCAGGTGGTCGGGCCGGATGGTCACGGCGTGCTTGAGGCGCTCCACCTTGTCGAGGACCTCGTCGCCCATGCGTTCCAGCTGAAGCCGGGTGAAGTACCACAGGTCGGCCACGTCTTCCTGGGCCAGGTAGGCATCGATGGAGGGGAAGGTACGGATGATGAACCCGCTCTCCTCCATCTTCTCCCGGTATAACGCGGGAAGCTCCAGCTCGGCGGGAGCCACGAGGTCGACGGTGACCCGACGGAAGATCTTCAGGCCGTCGGCCTTGGAGTGGACCGTCCGGCCGAAGTAGAGGTCGCCGGTGAGGGCGATGTGGATGGAATCGCGGTT